>DATEWS010000578.1:0-3271 GCA_035257785.1 Pyrinomonadaceae bacterium | reverse complement strand
CGAGATGTTGAATGTCTTCGCTCGACTCGACCCGGTTCCCGCAGTATCGACAAAACACTCGTGCTTCGAGATAACGCGAATCGCACGCGAACGCAGCCCTTCAACCATCCCCGTCAACTCCTCGACCGTTTCGCCTTTCGCAGCTAACGCCACCAGCGCGCCCGAGATCTGCGCATCAGTCGCTTCCGGATCGAGCAACGCTTCCAACAACTCGAAAGCCTCTTCGCGACTCAGGTTTTCACGACGAACCAGCCGCGCCAGAAAGTCACTTAGTTGATCGGCCATTAGAGTTTCAGGAAGTTCGCGAGTAGTTGCTTGCCTTCGGGAGTCAGGATCGATTCGGGATGAAACTGAACACCTTCCACCTTCAATTCACGATGACGCAAACCCATGATGACGTCGTCTGCCGTTTGCGCTGAGATCTCCAGACAGTCCGGCAGTGACTTCTTCTCAACAATCAACGAATGATATCGACCAGCCTGAAAGTGATCGTTCACTCCGGCAAAAATCGTTTTGCCATCATGATGAACTTCCGATGCTTTGCCGTGCATCAGTTCGGGCGCTCGAATCACCTTCCCGCCAAACGCCTGACCGATCGCCTGATGGCCGAGGCAAACACCGAGCAGCGGCACCTTTCCCGAGAATCGTTCGATCACGTCGAGTGTCACACCCGCATCGTCAGGAGTTCCCGGTCCTGGTGAAATCACGATCCGTTCCGGCCGCAAGTCTTTCTCGATTTCATCGACCGTCACTTGATTGTTCCGGCGCACTTCAACCTCCGCGCCAAGCTCACCGAGGTATTGAACGAGGTTGTAAGTGAACGAATCGTAGTTGTCGATAACCAGCAACATCAGCGCTTGCCTCGCAAGAGCGACGCGACGTTGTCGCGCTTGTTACGCACCGCCCACTCAGCCGCGGTGATGCCGTCGTTGTCTTTGACTGACGCGTTTGCGCCGCGGCTCAGCAACAGTCGCGCAGCGTCGTCGTTTCCATAGACTGCGGTCCACATTAACGGCGTGCCGCCTTGCTTGTTTTTGGCGTTCACATCGGCGCCTTTGTCCAGCAGGATGCGCATGATTTCGACGTTGCCTGTCTGTGCCGCGCCGTGCAAAGCCGTATCGCCATCATTGTCCTGTATCGTCACGTCAGCGCCGCGGGCGAGCAGTTTTTCGACTCGCTCTTTGTTATCGCGCCAAACGTAAGCCATCAGCGCCGGCCGATTATTTTTACCACGACAATTCGGATCGAGCTCGGGCCGGTTCAACAACGCGTCTTCGACACCGTCCTGCATCGCGTCGATCGCGTGACTCAGCGCGGTATACCCGTTCTTGTCTTTAATGTTGATGTCGACGCCACGCGACAAGAGCGTATTAACTACGTCGAGCTCGCCACGCGCGGCAGCAGAGATCAACGCAGTGCGACCGTCATTGTCCTGTACGTTCGGATTCATTCCCGCGTCAATGAACGCGTTGATTGCCTGCTGATCGCGCGCCTGCGCCGCCGCGAAGAACCCCTGCTGGTCGAAGTTATAGCCGCGCAGTTTAAGAATGTTCCGCACCGACTCGGGCGTTTTTCCCTTCGAATCATGGTTCGCACAACCGCTCGCAAGGAGCAGACTACTGACAATAGCTAAACACAAAATTACTTTTTGCATGGCACTACAATAGCCCGATTGATTTTCACGGGCTTCTCCGGTTTTTCACCTTCAGCGGGCGCCTGGTTAATCGCGTCCACCACTTCCATTCCCTTCGTCACTGTTCCAAACGCTGAAAACTTGCTGTCGAGATGTGGTCCTGGGGCAACGAGAATAAAGAAATGCGTTGTCGCACTGTTTGGTTCGTCAGTACGCGCCATCGAAACAATGCCACGCACGTGTTTCACCAGACCGGGTTCGTCGGGCAGATGTCGCGACATTCGCTTCGCAAGCTCCGGCCCCCACTTCTCGCTGGTCGAAAGATTACCTCCCTGGATCACAAAATCTTTGACAACCCGGCTGAACGTCGTCGTATCGAGCGCACCCGTCGCGGAAAGATTGAGAAAGTTGCGCACTGATTCGGGCGCATTCTCCGGCATTACCGCGATCTCGATTGCGCCCAGCTCCGTCTGCAGAGTGACGCACTGCGTTCCCATCTTCTCGACTGACGCGCCGTCGAATGGTTCTGTTGTCGACACTTCGGCAACCGCCCGCGCGTTTGCTTTCTTCGGCGCGTCGATCGACGCATTCGACTGTGCCCTCGCCGTCGTCAGCAACGCTAAACTCACCGCAATTAATGCAACCCTACTCATCACGAAAATCCGTGTAAATCCATGTCTCACAATCCGCGCTGAGCCATCTCGATCGCACGAAACATCGCGCGCGCTTTGTTCACCGTCTCCGCATACTCATGTTCCGGAATCGAGTCAGCTACAATCCCCGCGCCTGCCTGGACCATCGCTTCTCCGTTGCGCAAAACGATCGTCCTGATCGCGATACATGAATCAAGATTGTCCGCATAATCCATGTACAACACGGAGCCCGCATAGAGCCCGCGGCGATCCGGCTCAAGGCCGCGGATGATCTCCATCGCACGAATCTTTGGCGCTCCGGTCACCGTGCCTGCCGGAAAACAGGACGCCAACGCATCAAAGCGATCCAAACCGTCACGCAAACGCGATCTCAAACTCGTCTCCAAATGTTGCACGTGCGAATAACGTTCCACGCGCATCAGCTCGTCGACCTTCACTGATCCGTAATCGGAAACACGACCGAGATCATTGCGTCCGAGATCGACCAGCATCATGTGCTCGGCGACCTCTTTTTCATCCGATTTCAGATCCTCGCTCAGCATCCAGTCTTCGGTTTCGGTAGCGCCGCGTTTTCTGGTGCCCGCGATCGGGCGATAGTCGAGTCGCTGTCCATGACAACGCACCAGCATTTCCGGCGACGCGCCCACTACCGTCTCGTCACCAATGCGGAGAAAGAACATGTACGGCGACGGATTGATCGCTCGCAGTGCGCGATAGATCTGGAGTGGATCACCACTGAATTTGGCTGAGAAGCGTTGCGAAAGCACGACCTGGTAACAGTCGCCGGCAGCGATGTGTTCTTTTATTTGTCGGACTGCGTCTTCGAAAGCACGTCGCGTCCAGTTTGACTGCAGAGAACTGTTAACGTCAGCTTCATTGCGCGGTTTCGATGCTGGAGGCGAAGTAGTTTCGAAGATCGTCTGCTCAACTTCTTTCGTGCGTGCGACTGCTTGATCGTAAAGTTCGCGCAGTCGATCATGACTGC
>DATEWS010000577.1:0-2227 GCA_035257785.1 Pyrinomonadaceae bacterium | reverse complement strand
CGCCAACGCTATCCACAACTCAATCACGATCTGACGAAGAAGGATCTGACAGTGATTGGCGATAACGGCGCTGTCTATTTCGGTCCGAAAGCGTGGTTGATGGTCCTCTGGGCACTGACTCGCTATCGCGAATGGTCCTATCGACTCGCCGCGCCCGAGTTGTTGCCCACAACCAAGCGAGTGGTCTCATTGATCTCGCAGAACCGTTACCACATCAGCCGCGCCACCGGGCTAACCAGGTAGAAGGGGCAGATGAAGGCGATAAGTAAACAGAAGGCCACGAAGACCGTCAAAGGCGATCATACCAAGGCCCTGATCCTTGAGACTGCCCTCGAGATGTTTCGCGAGCGTGGGTACGACGAGACCACGATGCGCGCAGTGGCCCAGAAAGCCGGCGTGTCGCTCGGTAACGCCTACTACTACTTTCACTCGAAGGAATATCTGATTCAGGCCTTCTATCAACGCCTCCACGACAGTCATCTCGCCGCCGCGCTGCCCGCCCTCGAACCTGAGAAGACGTTGAAAGCACGCCTGCTTGTGATGATGCGAACGAAGATCGAAACGATGGAACCGTATCACCAGTTTGCAGGCGTGCTCTTCAAAACAGCGGCAAATCCGCGAAGTCCGTTGAATCCTTTCGGAGACGAGAGTGATCCGGTGCGCAACGCAAGTATGCAACTTTGCGAGAAAGTGCTGGAAGGTGAAAGGGTAAAAATTCCGAAGGACATGCGCGCCGAGTTGCCTTACCTGCTGTGGGTTTATTCGATGGGCATCGTGCTGTTTTGGATTCACGATCAGTCACCGAAGCACCGGCGCACTTATCGCCTCATCGATCACACAGTTGATCTGCTCGACAAGTTGATCCACCTCGCGAGCAATCCGTTCATGCGACCGCTGCGCAAGCAGGCGTTACGCCTTGTCGCAGAACTGCGCGAGGCTGCTGAATCACTGGATGACGAACCAGTGAAGGAGTGAGAAATGAAAGTCGCGATTACTGGAGCAAGTGGTTTTGTTGGCACACACTTGACTCACCGTCTTGAATCCGAAGGCCACGAGCTGGTCCTGCTTTCGCGGGAAGTATGCGATTTGTCTGAGGTGGAACTGCTAACGCAGTTATTTACTGGTTGCAAAGCCGTTGCTCACTGCGCGGGTATCGATCGTGAGGTTGGTGCCCAGACGTTTGCACGCGTTCACGTCGAAGGCACGGGCAACGTCGTCGCAGCAGCCAAACGAGCAGGTGTTGAAAAGATCGTGTTGCTCAGTTTCCTGCGTGCACGGCCTGACTGTGGGTCGCCTTATCAGGAGTCAAAGTGGGAAGCGGAAGAGATCGTGCGTAACTCCAAACTCGATTACACGGTACTGAAAGCAGGCGTGGTCTTCGGGCGCGGCGATCAGATGTTGGACCATCTCAGCAACGCGCTGCACACGTTTCCCGTATTCCCCACAGCCGGCTTGAAAGAGAAAACTATCCGGCCGTTGGCAGTTGAAGATCTCGTGCATGTGATACGCGCAGCGCTCATCGATCGACGAATGAAAAGACAGACAGTCGCAGTGCTTGGTCCGGAAGAGATTTATCTGAGCGAAGCGGTGCGACGTGTGGCGGAGGTTGTCGGTAAGCGAGCGCTGATGTTTCCGGTGCGCATCTTGTCGGAAGGTGTGGTTGAACCAGGGTCACCCGTCGTTCCCTTGCCCTACGATCTCGTGCCCACGCGTCGCTTCACCACGGATCAAATCCGTGATGGTGTCCTTAGTCACAAAGAGGCACAAAAGGCACAGAATGAAAAAAATTTGAAAGGAGAAGAAAAGCGAGTGAGTGAGTGGAACATCATTTTGTGCCTTTTGTACCTTTTTGTGACCATACTTGGCGTCGTAATAAAAGGAGTGTGAGTGATGATCTCAGCATTCGATATCTGGAGTTGGCGCGGCACGATTGGGCGACGACGTTATCTGATAACGGGTCTGGTCCTATTCGCTTTGAAACACAACATCGATCGACTGCTGGCCACCCTGTTTGATTATCCCTGGGGTCCTTTTAATTATTTGGTATTTTACTCGACGAACGGCAATGGCGTTTGGCATCTGTCGTATCCGGATGCGTCGTTCCTCGCTCTGCTCGTGTTAGCTGCACTACCGTTCATTTGGATCGGAGTGGTGCTGACTCTGCGACGACTCAGGGACGCCGCCCTCCCGCTATGGCTCGTCTTTCTATTCTTCGTTCCTGTTATCA
>DATEWS010000576.1:0-2920 GCA_035257785.1 Pyrinomonadaceae bacterium | reverse complement strand
GGTCGTCTGCTATAGTGCGGCAAACAATATCCCGATCGGTTACGACGCCGATAGGAAGTCTACTCACGGTATCCTCCACCACCGGAATTTCTCCACAATCCTTGACCACCATTAGCCGCGCGACATCAGCGAGAGACGTGTCGCTAGTGCAACACACCGGATTCGCAGTCATCATCTCCTTTACTTGCATCGTTCTTCACCTCCCAGTTTGAACTAGCTTTTGCGCTATTAATATTTCACTAAGCATGTTCGCATACAATGCACTCATCTTCTCGAAGCAATGACTTTAGAGCGCAAGCCGAATGCCGATGTGTCGGATGCGACGTTTAATAATTTTCATCATGGAATTTCTATTCTTTAACCTGGCTAAGGATTCAGTCACGCGGTATGTAAACTGCAGGCCATAGCTAGTAATTGGTAGATCGCTTCAAGGCGGCCTCTTCGGATGATCGCAAGACGGTGGAGTGGCCCACCTAAGTAGGTGGGGCCATTCATGAGAAACATGAGTGGTCGCTGCGCGAGATGGATGGTGAAGTCGTAAAGAAGAGATTGAAGTAAGAGGTATCGATGACTACGCGCGGCCAGATGAGTGAGGCGGCAGAACACGAAGGCGGTCACACCGAATTAATGCGCGCGGCACTCGAAGGAGAGACCGAGACTGTGCAGAGATTACTCGAAGGTGGAATCAATGTTAACGAGAGAGATGATGAAGGTCGGACCGCGTTAATGTTTGCGGTGATCAACATCCACGGGAACACTATGAGACGTTTGCTGGAACATGGAGCAAATGTAAATGCAGCAGCTGATGATGGTTCCACCGTTCTGATGCTGGCGGCATCTGCAGGTGACGCAGAAATCGTTCAGGAGTTATTGAGTAAGGGAGCTGACCCGTCAGCAAAATCCACTCAAACCGGAAAGACAGCGTTGATGCTGGCGAAAGAGAAAAACCTTACCGACATTGCCCGATTACTTGAAGCTGCCGCAGCCTGATACAGATATATCTCGTAGTGGCTGCCTGACTAATCTCTACTTCTCGCCATTCACTTTAAATATCCCACTGCGACAGCGGCGAATGCCATGATCAGAGCGATCACAACTACGACGATTGTGATTCTCATAACTTTCATAACAACCTCATTTCTATAGAATAAAAACCCTCGCGTTTGCCTCCGAACAATGCAACAACTGATTAGGGTTCAAATCCACTAGCCACTTCGCCCATTGTGTACACAAGTCTTGTACCGACCGGTTTCTAATTTGAGTTGACTGATTCAATTGGAAATAGCACTGAAAGGGTACACACGCTGTCGCCAATATAGACATCGCTTCTCTCGTAAAGTCGCAACGGCGCTGGGGCCGTGGAGTTTCGATACATCTTGAAGCGTTAATCCGTCGGTAATCGGCTCATTAGTGAAAGTCTGAACAAGCGGACGAAATAAGTGATAAGGGTTCAGTATGTGCAAGTGTAATAAGAGTGAATCGGGATGGAAATGTAGATCATTTTTGGAGAGTCCAATGAACAATGATTTTATAGTCATTGAAAACTCGCATGCAGGAGGACGGTAGCGTTCGTCACGTCGTACAGGCGCCGGGAGGAAGCGTTGTGGTGTCAGAGGATGATCTGGATGAGGCGATAGATGCTATGGAAATGCACCAGGTCAGGCGTATTCCTGTAGTAGATGACAATCATCGGATCATAGGCATCATTGCCCAGGCTGACATCGCAACTCGCGTGAAAGAGCCTGAAACAACCGCCGCGGTGGTTGAGGAAATCTCCAAGTCGGCAACTGCTTGATAGGAGAGGAAGATGAAAAAACTGACAGCGCCAATGGGTGTTTTGTATGGATAGGAGAAGAGCCACAACGACAGCAGCCTTAATTGTTCTCGTATGCTTTTTTCTGCCTTGGATCCAAGTAAGCTGCGGCGCTACTCGAGATACGGCGAGTGGTGTTGATCTTGCGCGTGACGGTAGTCACGGACTTTGGTTGATACCCCTGCTTATGTTCGCGCTTCTGTTTTTTGGGTTGGCCAAAGCATGGAGGGAACGCCATGAGTTCTCACTGTTGTTTAGTTTGGTTTCAGGACTTGTCAGTGCCTACCTGATGAATCGCGAGCGATTGAAGTTTGAAGATAGTTCAGGTCTCATACAAGTGGGAGTTACGGGTTGGTTTTGGCTTGGTTTCGGATCTTCAGCGTTGATTGTGATTCTCGCGGCGTATCGTCTTGTGATACGACGAAAAGCGAATGGTCCCTGATGTTGCGGCTGCAAGGTGGTAAATATGAGCAAGGACGAATCGAAGAAAAATAATGAAGTGAATGATCCACGGCGGTTGGGCGAGGACGTTGATCGCTCTTCGATGCCAGCTCGAGATCCAATCGAACCTGATCCCATGAATCCGGTGTCGTCGGCTGATAGTGAACCAAATCCTTTGAAGCGACCTGATCTGGACTGGTCCGAGCACGAAGATTAGGGCCGCCTGGCGAGACGCGAATGACAGAGAGCAATCACTTTGATGTTCTAATTATCGGTGCAGGCCAGGCAGGCGTTCCATTGGCGCACGATCTCGCCAAAGCCGGTAAGCACGTCGCCCTCGCGGAAGAGAAAGATCTTGGTGGCTCGTGTGTGAACTTTGGATGTACGCCCACCAAAGCAGTAATTGCCTCTGCTCGTGTGGCCCACCTTGCGCGTCGCGGAAAAGAGTTTGGCCTAAAGATTCCTACTGTTGAATTAGATTTTCCGGCCGTTTTGGAACGCGCCAAACGAATCTTGATCGAGTCGCGCGTTAGTTTGCAGCAAGGCTTCGAGAAGACCGAAAACCCAAAGCTGTTGCACGGCTCTGCCCGCTTCGATGGCAGAGAAATGAATGCATTTCGGGTGGCTGTCGGCGACCAACTCATTGTGGCAGAGCAAGTAGTACTC
>DATEWS010000575.1:0-2384 GCA_035257785.1 Pyrinomonadaceae bacterium | reverse complement strand
GTTGCGCGTGGCTCGCGCATTTCCTTGTCGAGAAAAACAAACCCGCCACGTTCAAGTATCCGCTCTGGTCGTTCATGGGCGATTACAAGATGATCGCGTTGATGCTCACCGGGCGCATGAGATCTGAAGTTGAAAGGTTGAAATAGGTCCTATTCGTTTTATAGGACCTATAAAGACATTGCGCGGCAACATTCCCATCTCCGAAATTCCCCTCGGGGAAGAACTGTGGCTGATCGTCCTCGTCACTTCGGTGCGCGAGCGCCGCACGCAACAGGGCCGTCTCTTCTGCGACGCCTCGGCGCGTAACGCGAGCGGTACGATCGCGCTCAAGATCTGGGGCGAGACTCTCGAATCGCAAAAAGAACTTAAACCCGGTCTCTGGGGAATCACCGGCAAACTCGAAATGTTTCAGGAGCGTTCGCAATTCGTCGTTGCTGAGTATCGCCCCATCACGATCGAGCAATATCGCGAACATCAAAAAGCCGAACCACAACTCCCACGCGCCTACACTCTCGACATCGAAACAATCACGCTTCCCGACTTTCGCGAACGAGTCGGATCACAGCTCGAACGACTCGCGCGACTCGGCAACATGCGCATCGAGCAGCAACAGCGTTACCTCGAAGACATCGCCGCCGAAGAGGAACGCTGTTACTCACTCGGCTCGCTCAGCGCCACCTCTGGCCGCGTGCTTTGCATCGCGCTTCACGTCGGCGCGATTCCGGGTCTTGAGTTTCCAGGTCTCGGCCCCGAAGCGAGCGAGCACGTGTTTGGCATCGATCGTTATGGGTACGAAGAGGACGAAAAGAAAGCGCTCCAGGACTTTTTGACCTTCATGAAAGACTTCGATTCCGATTGCGACGAACTGGTCGGTCACAACATCATCGGCTTCGATCTGCCATTCATTTTCCAGCGCTGCCTCGTGCACTCACTACAGGCGCGTCCGTTCGTGACTCTCTCCGATTTCACTCCGCGCGGCGTTTTCGACACGATGCATCGCTGGTGGCTCGGTGCGAAACGGTTCGTCAGTCTTGACGACGTGGCCTGGGCTCTCGGGATTGAGTCGAGCAAGACGGCGGAAGTTGAAGGCAGCAAGGTCTTCGATCTCTACCAGGCCGGCAAGCTCGACCTGATTCGCGAATACAACCTCAACGACGTGCGCGTCACGCGAAAGGTCTACGAACGCATGGTCGCCAGCTTCGGAAGATAGGACAAGAACAAATTAGGTCCGACAGGTCCTATATGACATATATTGTGCCTATCCGGGCCGGGTATGTTTTATTTTGTGGTTTTTGTGCCTCTTTGTGGCTTAGAATACCTTTCCATGGAAATTGTCTTCCCCGTGTCGATGCTAGCCGTGGGACTCGCTATCGGCGCCGCTTCCCTCTGGTTCATTACACGCACGAAACTGAAATACGAATTCGAGCGTGGCCGCGCGCACGGTGAAACCGAGCGCGCCGTTCTCGTGACGCGACTCGAAGAAGAACGTAAAGCAAACCAGGAAAAGCTCACGCTCGTAAACAACGCCGAAATCAAGCTGGCGGACGCGTTCAAAGCACTCTCAGCCGACGCGCTGCGCAACAACAACCAGTCGTTCCTCGATCTCGCGAAACAGAATCTGCAATCGTTTCAGCAAACAGCCAAAGGCGAACTCGAACGGCGTCAAAACGCGATCGACGATTTGATTAAGCCCCTCAGAGAATCACTGGATAAAGTGGACGGCAAGATCGGTGAGCTCGAGAAGAATCGTGTCGGCGCGTATTCGGAGTTACGCGAACAGGTAAAGGCACTCGCGCAGTCGCACTTGCAACTCCAGTCAGAGACCGGCAATCTCGTCAAAGCCTTGCGCGCGCCGCACGTGCGCGGACGTTGGGGCGAGATTCAGTTGCGCCGCGTCGTCGAACTCGCCGGCATGCTTCAGTACTGCGACTTCGTCGAACAGGAAACGGTCACGACTGAAGAGGTTCGCATTCGTCCCGATATGATCGTGCGCCTCCCGGGAAATCGCACGATCGTCGTCGACTCAAAAGTTCCGTTCGACGCTTTCTACGAATCGATTTCGACAACTGACGACGAAGTGCGGACGGCGCGCTTGAAAGATCACGCGCGACTAGTTAGAACACACATCACGTCGCTGAGTCGTAAGTCGTACTGGGAAACGGTACAACCGACGCCGGAGTTTGTGTTGTTGTTTTTGCCGGGCGAAACGTTTTACAGTGCTGCTCTCGAAAACGATCCGAAGTTGATCGAAGACGGCGTCAGCCAGGGCGTGATCATCGCGACGCCGACGACGCTAATCGCGTTGTTGAAAGCAGTCTCGTACGGCTGGCGGCAGGAGCAGATGGCGGAAAACGCGCAGGAAGTGAGCAACCTGGCGAAAGCGC
>DATEWS010000574.1:0-7093 GCA_035257785.1 Pyrinomonadaceae bacterium | reverse complement strand
GTTGATCTCGTGGAGACTGCCTTCGAGTCCATATTGCTGGAGCTTGTGAGCCGTCGCGCCGAAAGTGTTGGTCTCGATCATGTCGGCGCCGGCGCGAATGTATTCCGTGTGAATCTCGCGCACCAGATCCGGATTGCTGAGATTCAACTCATCGTAGCAACGATTGATGTAGACGCCCTTCGCGTAGAGCATCGTGCCCATCGCGCCATCGACGACGAGAATGCGATCAGTGGAGAGAAGTTCTTGAAAAGGTTGCATCGTTGTTAAGCAACGAAAAAGTCCCGCGCCAAACAACGCGGGACTTCAAATCCGTTTGAAGTTTTTGGGTCTTTATTAAGCTACCCGAGCTGTTTAGCTGGTTATTTTACGTGGCCGCAAGTCGCCTTAACTCACCACGTTTTTCATCGCTGCTTATACGCCGCGAAGACTGTGGCTGTCAAGCTTGAGACCCAATGAAGATGATGATCGAGCTTCTACTTAGTGTCCGGTTTTTTCTGTCATGATGAGAGTCAGGTTTCAAAAAGACCGATCCGAGTGAAGTGAATAAGTACAGCAAATTCAAGAACTTACAGACATAAAAATTTGAACGAATTGGCAACCGACGTCGTACTTGGTCCATCAGAGTCGTGGTCCTTCGATTACAGCATGTCGTTGAAATCGAGACTGTTGCGGTGCAGTCCCCTGAGAGTTCTGCGCAATCAGAAAATTTAGGTGCCTTTATGGTCATCGTTCAACCAATGGAGATTTTACTGAATGAAGTTTCCCCGCAGGTTACCCCATTTTCGTTCGCTCAAGTTCGCCCCGTTCGCGCTGCTTTCGCTTTTCTTGTTCAGCAACCTGACTGGATTTCTGTTCAGTCATGCGCTCGCGCCTGAAGCTTCTGCTACTCAGCGCGCCTTTAGTATTCCTGCTGACATTCCTACTTCCGGAGATCCCGCGTTGGATCGCATCATCTTTGAAGTTGGTGAGAAGCAGGGTGTGGATCCGCGCTTCATTCACGCGGTCATCTGGCAGGAATCGAAATACGATACGCATGCTCGCTCGCACGCTGGTGCTCAGGGGTTAATGCAGTTGATACCTGCGACTGCGAAACGTTTTGGTTGTGAGCATCCGGACGATCCGGAGGAGAATATTACTGCGGGAACAAAGTACCTTGGCTGGTTGTTGAAGCGTTTCTCAGGCAACGTTGAACTGGCGCTCGCGGGCTACAACGCTGGTGAAGGTTCGGTCGACAAATACGATGGCGTGCCGCCGTACAACGAGACGCAGAACTACGTGAAGATCATCTCGAAGCGTTATGGGAAGACTTACCATCCGGTGCTTCCGCCCGAGCAAGCGGCAGAAGTCTTTCAGCTTCACGCAGACTAAATTCAGCCACGGATAAACACGGAAGAGGCGGATCGGGATCCTGATCCGCCTTTTTCCGTGTTAATCTGTGGTCCTAAGCTCCCGCATTACTGAACAAAGGAAACTTCCTATGAGCACATCGCAAGATGCGGCTAGCTCCAATCTTGACCGTAGTTTCTTCGGACATCCTGCCGGTCTCTCGACGCTCTTTTTCACCGAGATGTGGGAGCGCTTCTCATACTACGGTATGCGCGCGATCCTGCTGCTCTACATGACTAAGACGTTTGCGGAAGGCGGGCTCGGATTCGATGAGAAATACGCCGGACTTATCTACGGCACCTACGTGTCCTCGGTTTGGTATTTGCCGCTGCCTGGCGGTTGGCTTGCCGATCGCATATTGGGCGCGAAGCGAGCGGTGCTGATCGGCGCCATCATCATCGCGTGCGGACATTACTCGATGGCGATTAACTCGAAGCTCACCTTCTACGCTGGTCTCATACTGATCGCCTGCGGCACTGGATTGCTAAAGCCAAACATCAGCGCGATGGTGGGCCAGTTATATTCTGAAAATGACAGGCGACGAGATTCGGGCTTTTCGATCTTCTACACAGGAATCAATCTGGGCGCATTTCTCGCGCCGCTCCTCGTCGGCTATCTCGCGCAATCCGCGGCGTTTCGGAACCGTATCGCATCCTGGGGATTTGATCCGAACTCGAGTTGGCACTGGGGATTCGGCGCCGCCGGTGTAGGAATGACTCTCGGTATTATTCAGTATGTGCTCGGGCAAAAGCGGCTGGCGGGGGTTGGAGGTAAGCCCGACATTGCGGCCGTGACGATGGAACCGGGAACTCGCGAGGGAGTTGATTATCTGACGCTCGTACTCGCACTGGTCGGTGGCGCGATAGGCCTGGGACTCGGAATGATCTACGGCGAGGCGGCGATTTCAGCGCTGTTCCCGACTGTGGTGGGATTCTTTTTCGGGTACCTGCTGGGAATCGTACGCCACTTACAAGGCGAAGAATTCAGGCGAGTGATCGTGATCTTTATTCTGTTTGTTTTCTCGATCCTGTTTTGGATGACTTACGAACAAGCCGGTTCGAGTTTGACGCTGTTTGCTGATCGTCTGACGAGTACCACGATCTTTGGTTGGACCTACCCATCGAGCTGGTTTCAGTCTGTTCCTGCGCTCTTTGTGATCATCTTCGCGTCAATCATCGGCGCAGTCTGGTTAAAACTTGGAGACCGGCAGCCTTCGAGTCCAGGCAAGTTCACGATTGGACTGTTCTTCGCCGGCATCGCTTTCGTCGTGATCGCGTTCGCCGCTATGCTCGCCGCTAACGGACGTGTGAGTCCGCTGTGGCTGGTGCTGGTCTACTTCCTGCAAACAATTGGTGAGCTTTGTTTGAGCCCCGTCGGTCTCAGCACCGTTACTAAACTATCTCCGGCAAGAATGGTTGGGCTCATGCTTGGTGTGTGGTTCCTTTCCATCTCCATCGGAAGTTACATCGCGGGATTGGCGACGGGATTATTTGCCGGCAACGACAACACCGCGTTAGTGCGAGGTTTCGGCATATTCGCCGGCATCACTTTGGTGGCGGCAATCATACTTGCGGCATTGACACCTCTCATCAAGAGGATGACTCCAAGAGCACAATGAAGAGAATAATTTTACTTGCGACGGTTTTTTTAGCCCTCGCCACTCAGTCTTTAAAGGCACAGAACAAGCTACTAACCATCGATGACATTTTCGATCCCGTCAAGAAGGTCAACTTCAACGGCACGACTACAACCATACGCTGGCTCAAAGACGGCAATCATTACTTACTCACGAATGAAGCATCGCGACGCGACGTGCCCCGTTTGCAAAAAGTGAATGCTGCAACGGGTGAAGCGGTGCCGTTTTTCGATGCTGCCAAAATGCAGGCAGCGTTTGCAGCGTTGCCTGGTGTCACGGCCGAGAACGCGAAACAACTGGCCAACCGCGGCAACTACGATCTCAATCCTGCTGAAACCGCAGTTCTAATCAACTGGTCCAACGATCTTTTTTATTACGAGTTTGGCAGCGAGCGCGCGATTCGCCTCACGAACGGGCCGGAAGAAGAAGTCGGTGCGGAGTTCAGTCCTGACGGCAGGATGGTCAGTTTCGTGCGTGGGAATAATCTGTACGTCGAAGATCTGAGCATGCAACGCCGCGAGCGTGCGTTAACGAGCGATGGCAGCGAGAAGATTCTCAATGGCCGTTTGGATTGGGTATATCAGGAAGAACTTTACGGCCGCGGCAACTTCGGTGCGTACTGGTGGAGTCCGGATTCAACAACCATCGCGTTTCTACGTTTCGATGAAAATCCGGTTCCTGAGTTCACCGTTGTCGACCACATTCCTTATAACCAGAACGTGGAGATCACGCCTTATCCGAAGGCGGGCGATCCGAATCCGATTGTGAAGTTGGGGATAGTTAGTGCAGCAGGTGGAGACATTCGCTGGGTCGATACGTTCAAGTATCAACCTGCTGATCTGCTGATCTCGCGCGTGGCGTGGAGTCCTGATAGTAAAAAGGTTGTATACCAGGCGCAGAACCGTGAACAGACGTTTTTGGACGTAAACTTTGCGGATTCACATGATGGCAAGTCGACGAACGTTATTCACGAGACTTCGAAGGCCTGGGTTGCGATCAACGAAGATCCGATCTGGCTGAAAGACGGTTCGTTTATCTGGGCCAGCGAGCGCAACGGCTGGGAACATCTGTATCAATATTCCGCGGATGGAAAACTCCTGCGTCAGATCACTGACGGCAAGTGGGAAGTGCGTTCAATCGAAGGCGTCGATGAAGGAAATGGTTACATTTACTTCACCGCCACCGAGCACAGTCATATCGCACCAAACGGCTATCGCGTAAAGCTCGATGGCACTGGTCTAACTCGTCTAACGATGACTGAAGGTTCGCATCGTTTCGACGTTAGTCCGGCGCATAACTACTTCATCGACGTTTGGAGCGATCTCAATACGCCTTCCCAGGTTCGACTGTACGATGCGTCGGGGAAACTCGTGCGCGTGATTGCTGAGAATAAAGTTGATGCACTCAAGCAGTACAAACTCGGAACCGCAGAGTTGTTGCAAGTCAAAACACGTGACGGCTTCGAGATGGAAGCGATGATGATCAAGCCGCCCGACTTCGACGCCCGCAAGAAATATCCGGTGATGAGTTTTACTTACAGTGGACCACACGCGCCACAGGTGCGTAACGGTTGGGGATCGCAGACGTACATGTTTCACCAGTTGCTGGCCCAGAAGGGTTACATCATCTGGATCTGCGACAATCGCACAGCGAGCGGCAAGGGAATGGATGCGACGTGGCCGGTGTACAAGAACTTCGGCGAGCTCGAGCTGCGCGATCTCGAAGATTGTCTGACGTGGTTGAAGAGTCAGCCTTACGTTGATGGTTCACGGATCGGGATGTGGGGCTGGAGCTACGGTGGCTTCATGACGAGCTACGCGCTAACGCACAGCCAGTCGTTCAAGATGGGCATCGCGGGCGGCACGGTGGCTGACTGGCGTGATTACGACAGCATCTACACCGAGCGTTATATGCAGACGCCGCAAAACAATCCCGAGGGCTACAAGAAAAGCTCGCCCGTGAACGCAGCGAAGAACCTGCACGGCAAGTTGTTGTTAATTCACGGAGCGATCGACGACAACGTTCACATGGCGAACACGATGCAGTTTGTTTACGAGTTGCAGAAGGCAGGGAAGCAGTTTCAGTTGATGCTGTATCCGAAGTCACGTCACGGCGTGACGGACCCGCTGCTACTAAAGCACATGCGCCAGATGATGCTCGACTTCATCGTCGAGAATCTTTAGCCGCGGATGACGCGGAATGACGCGGATGGCACGGGGCTTGCCGCCGGGAAGGTGGAGGTTCTCCCCCATGGCCGCACCCCTCGCATATATTGTTCACGACCCTGAGCCTCAGTTGCCTTTACTGGCCGATACGCTTCCCGCTGATCCGCAGACCGATATTCAGCGGGAGGTGCAGGCCAATCTTTACTACGAAATCCATGCAATTCTCGACCAAATCATCGATCCTCAGTTGCGCGAAATCTCACACACTATCCTCACCGAAATGCTCCGTTTCTTCGATTGGCTCGCGCGCATCGAGAACAATCTGCAAAAACTCGACACCCTCCTCGAAAGCCTTTCGCTCCTCGAAGTACTCGAATTCGAGGCGCGTTCATTGACTGATTACGTCGATGCGAAAGCAAGCACGATCGGCGGTCGCAATGAAAGATTGCACGAGGTTTTGGACGGCATTTCTTACGGCATTAATCACGATCTACGACGCGTCTTCGAGCGTGAACTCGTGCGCGGAGTTACCGAGCAGTCGATCCCCATCGTCTACGGTAAGATCATGCACGCGCACGGTTTATTGACGAACTGCTTCCAGCAATCGACCATCACGCTGCTACAGGTCTTCAATCCGAGACTCGACCCTTCAAAACTCTTTAACGACGTCGAACTGCGGCTCCAGCAGTCGCTAATTCTTTGTAAGGATTTGTCATCGTTGATGCGGTTCGTGCGGTTGGCCCAGGCGAATGGCGACCCCGACGTGCTGCGCTCGGTAACGGCGCGAATACTCGAGTTTCGCGACGGCAGCATGCAGTATTTGATGTACAAAGACTGGCGCGGCTACGAGAGCCTCGCGCTGGAAGTGATTACGGCAGTTGAAAACAACCTCGATCCGAAGCCGTTATTGCACCGGTTTATATGCTATCTGGAAGTGCTCTACGGTCACGTAAAGATGCGGGCCGTGCTGGCTGACGAGTTTCCTTACTCCGGGAGGCACGAGGAGCAATAGGCGCAAGGTGCCGCAAACTGTTAGAGGCTGGGTAACACAAATTGTTACTCAGCGGCTTTGACATTTCGGACAATAGTAGGTCGAACGGCCACCCTGGACCACGCGTCTGATCTTAGTTCCACATTTCACACAAGGCTCGCCGGCACGTTCATACACACGCCAGAAGCGTTCAGGTGTTTCGAAGTAACTACCGTTTCCGTCGGCAAGATCGATACGCAGAGTCGAACCGGCGTCGATCGCTTCCTGCAACGTGTCACGAATCGCCTGGTGCAACTTGCGAGCGCGCGCTTTCGATAACTTGTTTGCGGGCTTAGTCGGATTTACGCCAGCGAGAAAGAGTGCTTCGACTGCGTAGATGTTTCCGAGGCCGAGCACGCGCGTCTGGTCCAACAGCAAGTGTTTCAGCGGACGACGCGAGCGCGAGAGTGTTTCGATGAAATAGTCTTCGGTGAAGTCGTCGGACAGAGGTTCGGGCGCGAGTGTCGTTAGCTCCTTCGGCGGTTTGGTGAAGAGCCGCATTCGACCAAACTGACGCATGTCGCAGAAGACAAGACGGCGTTCATCGTCGAGATAGAAGATCACGTGCGCGTAAGGTGGGAGAGTTTGATCGAGTGTGAGTGAGACGAATTTTCCGGTCATTCGCAGGTGAGTCGCGAGTACTTGTCCGGATTCGAGTTTGAAGAGGATGTACTTGCCGCGACGTCCGACTTCTGTGATCAGTGAGTTGCGGAGCTGGCGATCGAAGCCGGGGCGTGAAACGCCCGGGGCGATGCGTTTGAGGTTTAGTTCGGCGGCGACGATGCGTCGTCCGACGACAACCGGGGACAAGGCGCGGACGACGTGTTCGACTTCAGGTAGTTCAGGCATAATTTCGGAAATAACCTCACGCGGCGG
>DATEWS010000573.1:0-4532 GCA_035257785.1 Pyrinomonadaceae bacterium | reverse complement strand
CGACGAAACGGGCGTGGTGCAATCGTTTCCGATCGACATTTCTTACTATCAGGGTGTTGAGGATGGTGAAGCGTGGTCGGAAGGCGGGCAAACTGATTCGGCGTACACGTCGTCCATGCCGTCAGGTCGGTACGTGTTGCGACTTGAAGGACAGTGGGAACGCTGGCAGGAGCCTGCGGTGGTGACAGTCAAGATCGAGCAGAACGTCACGCATGGGATCAACCTGCTCGTGGCGCTGATCGTGTTGTCGATCATTCCGGTGCTGATGGGCTTTTATCACATTAGTTTCGAGCGACGGCGCTGGTCGGAGAGTATGTTCGCCGCGGATGACACGGAATAAAATCCGGATTTCTTCCGTGTCATCTGCGGTTACGTTTTGCTGAAATCAAATACAGGGGATCTAATGCTTAAGACACTCTACACAATTTTCGCTATCGGCGTGGTGAGCTTGTATAGCATCGCCGCGATGTTCGGTTGGGAGATCAGCGGAGGATCGCGCCGGCAGTTACCGCCCGACGCGCGGCAGAACGGCTATCGCTCGTTCCACTTCTGGCATTACGGCTTACACGGAGGAAAATGATGCTGACTGATTCAACATTCGGCCTGGCGCTCCCTCTCGAAGGGTTACTACCAACACTTGTCATTACGGTGGTCTTCGTGGTGCTGGGCCTCATCGTTTTTGCCCTCGCCTTTTTAATCATCGCGAAGTCGACGCCGTTCTCGGTGCGCAAGGAGATCGAAGACGATCAAAACATCGCGCTCGCGATCGTGATCGCTTCCGTCATCCTCGGCAGCGCCCTGATCATTGCCGCCGCGATCCACGGATGAAGTGAAACGGCCGCCGCTACTCTTTCTCAATGTCCTCATCGTCGCCACTTGTGGATTGATCTACGAACTGCTCGCAGGCACGCTCGCGAGCTACGTTCTCGGCGACTCGGTCACACAGTTTTCACTGATCATCGGCATCTACCTTTTCGCGATGGGAGTCGGCTCATGGCTCTCGCGCTTCATCGATAAAGGTCTCGCGCGTCGCTTCGTTGACATCGAGCTCGCCGTCGCTGTGCTCGGTGGTTTTTCGGCGCCGCTGTTGTTTCTCACGTTTTCGCGCGTCAGTTATTTCTACGTCGTGCTCTACGTCGTGGTCTTCTTTATCGGAGTGTTTGTCGGTCTCGAGATACCACTCCTGCTGCGCATCCTGAAAGACGAGATCGAGTTCAAAGAGCTGGTCTCGCGCGTGCTCGCCTTCGACTACATCGGCGCGCTCGTCGCGTCGATCCTGTTTCCGATCCTGTTCGTGCCGCGACTCGGTTTGATTCGAACGTCGTTGGTATTTGGCATGCTCAACGCCGGTGTTGCGTTGTGGGGTACGTGGCTGTTGCGGCCGCTGATCAAAGGTGGTGTTACCGGATTGCGCGTGAAAGCATTTGTGGTGCTGGCTTTGTTGCTGGTTGGTTTGATCAAAGCAAACAGGATCACGTCGCTTGCCGAAGATGAGATGTTTGCCGACGAGATCGTCTACACGAAAGACACACACTATCAACGCATCGTCATCACGCGCGGGCGCGCCGGGTTCCAACTCTTTCTCAACGGGAACCTGCAATTCAGTTCGACTGACGAGTACCGCTACCACGAAGCGCTCGTGCATCCCGCGATGTTGGTTGCAAACAATCCGCGACGCGTGCTCGTGTTAGGTGGCGGTGATGGGCTCGCCTTGCGTGAGATCCTGAAGTATCCATCGGTCGAACGTGTGACGCTCGTCGATCTCGATCCGGAGATGACGAGGCTCTCGAACCGTTTTCCGCCACTCGCGAAGTTGAACCAGGAGTCGTTTAACGATCCGCGCGTGCAGGTGATCAATGAAGACGCGTTCATCTGGGTCGAAGACACTTCGGAAGCGCCGTACGATGCGGCAATCGTTGACTTCCCCGATCCAAATACGTTCGCACTCGGAAAACTCTACACGACGCGTTTCTATCGTTTGCTGAAGTCGCGACTCACGGCAAACGCTGCAGTCTCGGTGCAGTCGACATCGCCGATGTTCGCGCGCAACTCTTACTGGTGCATCATTCGCACGCTCGAAGCGGCGGGATTTTTCGTGAGGCCGTATTACACGGCGGTCCCGAGTTTCGGATTGTGGGGTTACGCGCTCGCGCGTTCGTCGGCGTTTGAAGTGCCGCGGAATCCGATGGCCGGTTTGAAGTTTCTTGACGACCAAACGCTGGTTGGGATGTTTACGCTCTCAAAGGACATCGAGCCGGTGCCGGTGGAGATCAACCGCCTCGATAACCAGGCACTCGTGCGCTATTACGAAGGCGAGTGGAGAAAATTTGAATAGGGCCGCGGATGACACGGAAGAAAATCCGGATTTGTTTCCGTGTCATCAGCGGCTAATTCTTTCATGAATCGACGAGAACTTCTTGCAGCCTTTCTTGGTCTGCCGGTGGCGCTGGCGGCGTGCCGGCGCAGCGAGACAGCGCCGCTTCCGCCAGGTGAGATTGTTGGTGCTTCTGATGTTTTTGGACATCGCGTGCGCGATGGACTGCGCGTCGAAGTTCCCCTTGATGCATGGTCCAATGTCCCGCTCGTGATTGTCGGCGGCGGTGTCGCTGGTCTTAGTGCTGCGTGGCGTTTACAGAATTCCGGCTTCAAAGATTTTGTTTTGATCGAACTCGAACGCGCGCCGGGTGGCACGTCTCGCTCGGGTTCGAATCGCGTGATCTCCTTTCCCTGGGGCGCACACTATATTCCGGCGCCGATGAAAGAAAACGCCGCGCTCGTGTCGCTGTTGGAAGAGATGGGCGTCGTCGAAGGAAAAGATCAGCACGGCGAGCCAGTTATCGGCGAACAGTTTCTGTGTCGCGATCCTGAAGAGCGTGTTTTTTACAAAGGTCGCTGGTACGAAGGACTCTATCTTCACGCAGGCGAGAGTGAAGACGACAAGCAGCAGTTCGCGAAGTTCAATGCCGAGATGGACCACTGGACGGCGTGGCGTGATGCACGCGGCCGTCGCGCTTTTACCCTCCCCGTGTCTGCGTGTTCAGACGATGCTGAAGTAACTGCACTCGACCGCGTCTCGATGGCCGATTGGCTAAGGGCGCGTGGGTTGACGAGCCCGCGTCTGCACTGGTGGGTCGACTACGCCTGTCGCGACGACTACGGCATGACGCTCGAACAAACGAGCGCCTGGGCTGGATTGTTTTACTTCTGTTCGCGCGTAGTGGCGCCGGGTGTTGAATCGCAGTCGTTGATCACATGGCCCGAAGGTAACGGACGTTTGGTCCAACACCTGTTTGAGAAAGCGAAAGCGAATATTCAACTGGATCGCGCCGCAGTTGAGCTTGTTCCTACCGATAGCGGGGTTGATGTCATCACCGTCGATCAAGAAGGCCGAAACCCGCGCGGATTTCACGCGTCGCGCGTGATCTTTGCCGCGCCGCAGTTTATGGCGCGATATATTGTGCGGCCATATCGCGACAACCCGCCGCCACATATTGCCGAGTTTCATTTCGGCGCGTGGATGGTTGCGAATTTGGCGCTCAAGGATCGTCCGCGCCCGGCGTCGCAACGCGATTTTCCGCTCGCCTGGGACAATGTTCTCTACGAAAGTCCGTCGCTCGGGTACGTCGTCGCCACGCATCAACGCGGGCTGGATCATGGTCCGACTGTGTTCACGTATTACTACCCGCTTTGTGATGAGAACGCACGCGTCGCGCGTACGCGCTTGCTTGAGACGGATTGGCGCGGGTGGGCTGAGATCGCGCTAGCTGATTTAGAGCGCGCGCATCCGGACATTCGCGATCTTGTCGAACGTTTGGACGTGATGCGCTGGGGTCACGCGATGATCCGGCCGCGCACAGGTTTCATGTGGGGACAGGCGCGACGTGAAGCCGCGAAGCCGTTTCGATCGATTTACTTCGCGCACTCTGAACTAAGCGGTGTGGCGCTGTTTGAGGAAGCATTCGACCACGGCGTCCGCGTTGCAGATCTCTTAAGCCACAGATTACACGGATAAAAAATCGGATTTTTATCTGTGTTATCTGTGGTTAAGTGCATGTCGAATTATTTTTAACGCTTCATCGAGTTCGGCGCCGCTGAGTTCGAGGCGCGGGGGGCGGACGCGGCTGTTACCCATCCCGACTTCCCGTTGGACCAGCTTAATCAACTGCACAAACTTCGGCACCGTATCCATGCGCAGCAGCGGCAGAAACCACTTATATAATGACAGCGCCTTGTCGACATCGCGCGCCATCGCGTAGTTAAAAAGCGCAACCGATTCCGCCGGCAGCGCATTCACGAGACCCGCGATCCAGCCAACCGCGCCCATCACCACACCCTCGACAATCGCATCATCGACACCGACGAAGATCGCTAACCGGTCGTTTATCAACTCCTGTATCCACGTCACGCGCCGCACGTCGGTGCTCGACTCCTTAACCGCTTCGAAATTCTCGTGTTCGGCGGCGAGCTCTGCGATCTGTTCCGGCAGAAAATCCGTGCCATAAGCAACGGGATTGTTGTAGAGCATGCAGGAA
>DATEWS010000572.1:0-2428 GCA_035257785.1 Pyrinomonadaceae bacterium | reverse complement strand
ACCCTGCCGATATTGACGTACGCGAGCGCTAGTTCCGGATCCAGTCGCAATGCCTCTTCATATTTAGCCACGGCGTCATCAAGTTTCCCCTGGCTTTGTAAAATGGCTCCCCAGTTATTACATCCATACGCAGCATCCTTGTTTTGAAATCCGCAAGCAAATTGATACTTAACAAGAGCCTCGGAGGGTTTTTTGGATCTTTCCAGTGCGTAACCCCAGTCGATATATGCAGTGGCATTTTTACCGTTAATATTCGCCGCGGCTTCGAACTTCTTTATGGCGGCGGCACTATCACCTTTATCATCAAGTATCAACCCCCATAAAATGTAGGTCCAATAATCATGTTCTTTGTGGTATGCAGTGTCGGCAGGGTTATGGAAAGCAGCGTATCTAACAGTGTCAAGCGCGAGGTCTAATTGGTTATTGTTGTACTGGTAACCTGCGAGAATGTAAGGGTCCTCATATTTCATAATAAACTGGGCCGCGCGCCTTATCAGGGTCTTGAAATCCTTCATTTCACCAGGAAAGGTTTCGACGTTCGACTCAATCATCTCTCCGTTACTCGTTAAGATTCGAACGTTAAGCGCAATCGATTTGTCGGAATTGACTACCTCACCATTAATCCGTGTTGGCGCACGTCCGAGTGTTTCCTTCAGATACTGAATCACAAAATTCAACGACAGCTTGGTCTCGGGAATTTCCACGTCTGGAAAGGACTCGTTAAAGCTCGGACTAAACCTGGTTGTCTTAACGTCAGTCGCATATCGCCTCATCAGGCTTATTTCATCGGCGATGTTGTTTGCAATTACGTGGGAGTTGAGGCCGTGCTGTTCAAGATCGGACGCAACAGTAAAGGAATCGATCAGCACCACCTCTTTCTTGTATTCGAGGTAAAAGAGCACTCCCACAACTATCAAAATCAATAACAAAAGAAAGAAGCTCAGCACCGTTCGGAGAGCGGCGCACCATTCAGAGAATCGTACCAACCTGCTCTTTTTCTCCTTAGCGCCAGTAGAACCCGACTTTCTTACGCCGTTGACGATACTCTCTATAAGCTTTCTGGAGCTCCGTTGCATGGAGGATGCTTTTGAGGAATGTATGCGGTTCATGATAATGCTGCGTTTCCCCTTGAGGTTGAGAGGTTCGCCCAAGCTAGTGATTGGGTGGGCTGCTACATGCCCTGCGAGTTACGGAATTCAGTTAAAGAGAGCTTGAGGTAGAACCTTCTGAAAGATGCCTAATTGAACATTCAGTCTGGAGAACTGTCAATAGCGCGATGTTTAAAATTCCTTTGCTCACCTCATCGTAGCCACTCTTCAGCGATTCGGCTTGGCGATGTCGTATTTCAAACCGCTGGAGCCTTCGCCGGCGCCCACAGTCCGCCTTCGTGCGACCCAAAGGTGAGTTGAGCCATCGAGCCAGCGACTGCGACGAGCTACGCGATTGACGCGCGTGCCGGCCCGTGAGACTTCTTCTTCACGAACGCGATATTCCTCGGTGAGGCCAGTTGGATTCAGAATGCGGCCAAGAGGCAGAATCGGTTCCGGTGGCTGACCAGGTTTCGTCCGCAACATGGCCGCGATCTGAAGCGCGATGTCACCATTCACCTCGTCGATCAGCACAGGCAGAAACGGAATCCAGTTTTCAGGCACCTCGGTCTGTATCTGGTACTTGAGTGGCGGTTGAGGTTGCGCGGGTAACGGACCTGGCGGCGCCGGATTCTCCGGCTTCGTCGCATGATAACGTTCGAGACCAGGCAGCGGTTGGCCGATTCCGTTCTCCAGCGTTTCCTCAATGCCCCAGACCATGTTTGCCATCTCGTCACGCAGGAATCGCACTTCCTCGAGTACCGGCCCCTCGAGTGCAGAACCTGCGGCTGTGGGTGGTTGGATCAAGAATGGCGCAATGCCATTCGGCTCGCTCGGGGCTGTCACGCTGAACATGGTCCATCGTTGATCCGCCGGCACTCTCGCAGCATCAGCTCGCGGAATGTGCGTGCGGTCACCAAACACGTCATGGACCACCAGCCATTCGACTTCTATGATCTTTCCCACTTGTTGACGAACTGGAATCAAATACCAGTCGTTACTGTGGATCAGCATGAAGTCCATCACCAGCATCTTCGCGAGGTCACGCTTCTCGGGTTGAATAGCTCCGAAGTCAGTGTTCCCTTCCTCAAAATCCCACCAGCGCTGGTTGGGCATTCCGCGGAAGCGAACATGATTCGGCAGCACGCTTTGCGTCGTCGATACCGCGGCGGGCGCGTCCTCTCGTGGACGATCGATCTGTTTGACATCGAACGTAAACCAGTCGAAAGCACCATCGCGATCGGGATCGCAAGTCATTACCAAACTGCCACCGTCAGGTGCGTCCGCGAGCACCTCGACGGCATATTCCAACCGCTCCGGTCGCCACGCCTCAGCGTCAG
>DATEWS010000571.1:0-4686 GCA_035257785.1 Pyrinomonadaceae bacterium | reverse complement strand
CAAGTCGCATAGCGGGCGGCATCAACTTCCGTCACGACCTGGAGCCCGACGAATTCAAAGTAACGGATGCGATGTTCAGAGCATTTCGTGATTTCGTCGCTGCCGATCCGGCGTACAAGATCAGTGCTGCGACAGTCGATCGATATCGTAGTTTCATTGAAAGTGAACTGCGATTCAACATCGTCACCGCGGCGTACGGGCGTGTGATGGGCGACAGGGTTTTCATCATCACTGACGATCCGCAGGTATCTAAGGCGGTGGACGTGCTGCCCAAGGCACGTGATCTCGCGATGAGCAGCGCCGAACAAAAGATCGGAAGGCAATAACACAGATATAGGTCCTATAGATCATATAGGACCTGTTTTCTTTGTCCTATTGTTTCACGGACAATACAAAGTCTTGCGTCTAAAACCGCACTGTGATACGGTTAGGCACATGAAACGCAATGTACGATCCGGCAAAGGCCTCGTTAACACCGAAGAGCTTGGACGCGCTATCCGCCGCAGACGCGAAGAGCTTGGGCTCAGCCTGCGCGATGTCGCCGCTAAAACCTCCGTTTCAGCGTCAACCCTCTCGCGTATCGAAAACGGCACGGGCAAGCCTGACGCAGACAACATCGCACGACTCACCGCGTGGCTCGACGTACCAATGGAACGAATTCTGAGTGGTCGCGATCCACAGACGGAAGAATCGAAAGCGGTGGTCTATTACCCGGAAGAACCAACGCCGGAGATTGTCGAAGCTCACCTTCGCGCCGACCGCAATCTCACTCCGGAAACTGCCGCGGCATTGTCTGAACTGTTTCGCGTTGCTTACACGCAGTTCAGTAAAAGCGGTGACAAGGGTTCCCGGAAGCGACGCTAGACCACGGTAATCAGCGTGATTCCGCTATACTCTGCAAGTGTTGCTTGGCGATTTACCCCCAGGTGAAAAGTGGCGAAACTTTGAGTTGAAAGCTCTTGGCTTGCGCGACTTCGCCCGCGTCCGTATCGACCAGCCTCTCAATCCTTTCGACCTCGCACGATTTGCAAATCTGATCGTTATTAACTTCGATCAAGTCGAAGGCTTGAGCGAAAGTGCGCGTGAGCATCTGTTGGGCTCGGCGTCGGAAAGCTGGTCCGGCGGCGCGTGTACGCTGCCCAACGGCATGAAACTAGTGATCCTTAACCCGAATCACGGCCGTTCACGCACGAATGCAACGCTCATGGAAGAAATTTGTCACGTGTTTTTGGGCCATCAGCCAAATCGCCTTTCGATCGTAACGAGGGACGAACGTGGTAAGGTAATGAATCGCGACTACCGCAAGGCCGATGAGGAGGAGGCATACGCCGTAGGCGCGGCGGCTCTCGTGCCCTATGCGTCGTTGAAGAGACTGTTGTTTCAAGGCAAGACTTCCAGGGAAATTGGATTACACTTTAGGGTCAGCCGCGAGCTGGTTGAGTATCGTATGAAGGTGACGCGCCTTTGGAGTGAGTTTAAGAAGTGAGAAAGAGAGTTTCACGCAAAGCCGCAAAGTTCACGCAAAGACGCAAAGATACTCCCTTTGCGGGCTCGCCTTTGCGCGCCTCTGCGTGAGAAAAACGTAAGCATCAATGACTGAACGTTTAAAGGAAGTTACAGCGCCTGGTCTGACGACGACCGACAAGCTGCGCATGCTGCTGGATATTACGAAAAAGATCAGCCGCTCGCTCGACCTCCAGGAAGTACTCAATCTCGTGATGGACACGCTCGATTCGTTGATCCCTTACGACGCGGCAGGAATCTTTGTGCTCCAGTGCCTTGACCCTGAACTCGCTCCTGAAGGCGAAGAGCCGTGTACATTCAAATCAGAAGCAGTCCGCGGTTACGACATCGACGAACTTTCCGATCTTCATCTAAAACTCGGTGAAGGTTTCATCGGCAGTGTGGCTGTGAGTGGCCAGCCGACCATTTCTCCGGACGTTCGGAACGACCCCGTTTACATCAACGCGCGCGATCGAACACGTTCGGAGATGGTGGCCCCGATCATCTCGAACGACGAAGTAATCGGCGTTTTCGATCTCGAAAGCGACGAGCTCAATGCTTATTCAAACGACGATTTGGATGTGTTGATGCTGCTCGCATCGCAGGTGGCGATCATCATCGAGAAAGTGATGCTGCACGAGCAGTTAATCGAAAAGAAGAGACTACAGGGCCAGTTGGAAGTAGCGCGGCAGGTGCAGCTCGAGTTGTTGCCGCCGAACGATCCGGTGTTACCGGGATACGACATCAGTGCCTACAACTTTCCGACTGAAGAAGTCTCCGGTGACTACTACGACTGGGTAAAAATCTACGACGACCAGATCGGAATCGTGATTGCCGACGTCTCGGGCAAAGGTGTGCCGGCCGCAATTCTCATGGCCTTTCTGCGTGCAGGTCTACGCGCTGCAACACTCGTCGGTTACGCGCCGAACATTTCGATGGCCAGGGTTAACTATTTGCTCTGGGAATCGATTGAGCGGAACCAGTTTGTCACTGCCTTTCACGGCATTCTGGACGCGTCAAACAAAACGCTCTCGTATTCGAATGGAGGCCATAATCCGCCGCTACATCTCAAGGCCGGCGGCGAAGCGCGATTCATCGAATATGGTGAACAGCCGTTGGGAATGTTTGAAACGACGCGATATCACCAGTATCACCTGTTGATCGAGCCCGGCGACGTGTTTGTGCTGTACACCGATGGTGTGACTGAGGCAACGAATCCGGCTGGAGTGGAATTTGGTCGTGATCGACTGGTGCAGGCGGTGAAGGAAAACTACGAACGTCCGGCGCGTGAGATGATCGCGAGTTTGGAGATGGCGGTTTTGGAGTGGACCGCGAATGTTGGTGCGAATGATGATGTGACCTTTTTCGTCATCAAGGCATTAAAATAGGTCCTACAGAACATATAGGACCTATTCCAGTTGCTACTTGATCTACAATGTTAGTGTGCGGTCAGCGAGGAGTGCGCGTGATCGCCGCCCGGTGCGAGTGGCGCACGATAGTCGCCAAAGTGAAACTCAGCCTCGGCCTCCGATAATGCATACACATCGAAGCCATACGCGTCGAGATAGTCTGCCAAATCATCGGGGGAAAGAAGATATACGGCAGGCTGATAACCTGCTTCAACACGAATTTCCAGCAGGCGCTCGATTACTTCCAACGGTGCAAAGCATCGCACAGGATCTCTGTAGGTTGCCATGTTTCCAGCGCCTTTCTTTTCAAATTCAGGAGCATGGTCCAATTTCTCGTTTGCCATGCTCTGTCAACACTTTGATGTACGTACTCTGTAACTAGTTTGTTCTTCCGGTAACAAATATTCGTTAGCGAAAGTTGTCGCTGATTTGACGCGCTAGACAGGTAAAAAGTTCCAAAATGAGTAGCGAACAACCAAACACCTCAACACCTCCGTTTCAAGCCCCACCATCACCTAATTTCGTTGCCGTACTGCGAGAAATGCTGAAGGCTTCCGATAAGGTGAGTGACCTCATTTTCAGCCCCGGCAGGCCGCCGCAGATCGAGTTGGCCGGCAAACTCGTGCCAGTGCGAATTGCTGGTCTGGAAAGACTTTTACCGGCCCATACCGCGGGAATTGCGAAGCTGATCATCGGTAACCAGCAGGCAGCGGTCGATAGTCTCGAAAAAAGCGGTTCGGCTGACTTGTCGTTTAGTGTTCCCGGAGACGCGCGTTTTCGGGTCAATATCTTCAAGCAACGAGGAACGCACGCGATTGTCATGCGCGTGATCCCGATGCGACCGCCGAGGTTCAGTGATTTCAATCTTCCCGAACAACTGAAAGAGATAGTAGATCTGAAAAACGGCATCGTCCTTGTGACTGGACCAACGGGCAGCGGTAAGAGTTCGACACTCGCAGCCGTTATTGACCTGATTAACGAAACGCACTACTACCACATCGTCACGATTGAGGATCCGATCGAGTTTCTGCACACGCATAAAAACTCGACGATTCATCAGCGCGAATTGCACTCCGACACGCCGAGCTTTTCGATCGCGCTGCGAGCGGCGTTGCGCCAGGCGCCGAAAGTGATACTCGTCGGTGAGATGCGCGATCGCGAAACGATCGAAGTCGCGCTCGAAGCGGCTGAAACCGGGCACCTCGTGTTATCGACGTTGCACACGATCGACGCGTCAAAGACTGTGGATCGCATCATCGGCGTCTTTCCTAAGAACGAAGAAAAAGTTATCAGGACGCGCGTCGCGCAGTCGTTTCGTTTTATCGTTTCCCAGCGACTGATTCCGCTCAGTGATGGAAAGGGAAGAGTGGCGGCGATCGAGATCCTGAAATCGACCATGCGTACGCGCGACTATATCGAGAAGGGTGAGTCGGAAGGGAAGTCGCTGATCGACGCGATGGAGCAGGGCGATCAGGACGGAATGCAGACGTTCGACACTGTCATCGAGCGGCTAATCAGAGACGGTGTGGTGAGCATCGAAACCGCGTTGCCCTATGCGACGAATGCCAATAACCTGCTGTTGAAGATCTCGGATCTGGCGGGTGCGCCACGTCCCGAAGCACCACCCACGCCCGCAAACGATCCAACTTCCATGCTCGACCTCATTGAACCTTAATCCGCGGCAAGCACGAGCGGGGGCAAGCCGCCCTTCCTGACTTGTTCTTTTTATGATCCATACTTGGATGAAACAGGTCAGGAAGGGCGGCTTGCCCCC
>DATEWS010000570.1:0-3275 GCA_035257785.1 Pyrinomonadaceae bacterium | reverse complement strand
CCACAGCCGACCCGACGCTACCGCGTTGCGGTACTGACGTCCTCCAACAAGGATTTCTAACTTTTGCAGAAACCGCGAGGATCGCCCAGCAGGGCGAGGTGTGATGAGAGGAATGAGGAATTGATGATTCATTTCTGCCGGCTTTTCCTTAGAGACTAAATTTTTTCTCACCAGAGCCGGGTCGAGAACATGAAACTCTGCCTGCCATAGTGGACCCTTCGTGGGAAGGGTCCTATGGCGGTTTGGCTCTAAGCGGTGTCCTGTCGTTCATATCAGGTCTGTGTTCCTGAGGCTGATCCGGTGTCACCGTCGCCTGGAGTTTGCGGTACTGCGAAGGCCATGCGACTGAACGGCACCGTTGCAGCTAGTTCAGTGGCGCCGACGAACGTCGTAAACCTTCCCCGAAAATTTCTCTGGAAGATGACACCTGACATCGCTACTTGTGCCGATCCCTTCGAGAAATTTAGTGTTATCAACGATGCGTCTGCGTCGAGACCCATCGTGCCGAGAGACTGCTGTGAGCCGGTTACTTCCGACAAGAAGTCACCACTAATACCATCGGCCACTTCGCCCGAGATTATCCCTCGATCGATGCTCAGACAAAAGACTAGTACGCCTCTTTCTGAGGGATGATCGCGACGCGGATCGGTAACTGTGTCAATGGTCCACTCCTGCCTTGGCTCACTACATGCCATCGGGCGTCCATCGCCACCTATCGGAGTTACACCTGATCGTCCAGTGGGACGTTGTCGTGGATTTTGGTCCGGTGGCTTAGTTGTACCATTCTGTCCAGCGTGACCATTCATTTTCGTTGAGCCGTTCATTGTCGTTTTTCCATTCTGTGGCACTTGACCACTTCCTCTTACCTGGCGCTGACTGAGCGTATCCAACGTATTGCGGAGCCGATATGCGTGTTGCTCAAAAGCTCCGTCAATACCGGTCTTGATGATGTCGTCAACCTCGATGGCTTCAGCGTAAACGCCTGATGTCTCAGCCTGGACCATCGCATCGTGATACGACTTCAGCACCGAACCAATAAACAGTTGCTTTGATGGCAACTGCATCTCGTTGGCAGGCGCGGCATAGTACTGAGCGATGTCTCTCGGAGTGTAAATCTGCATCAGTTCGTGCATTTCACAACCTGAAGAGACCATCGTCATTACCGATTGCGCCGTCGCGCCTGTGCTTTCCGCATCCTGGTTTTCTTCCAGCAGCAGGGTGTAACGGGCGAGTTCCCAAAGCATTAAACGCGCCATTTCCTCGCGTTTGCGTTTCGGGGCAAGCCAAACTGCCAGGTTGGCGTAAAACTGCCCAATCTGGTCGGACGCTGATCCCTCAGGCGCCGGATGCGGAAAGCCTCTCAAGTTCAGATTCATGTAGTGGTGCCACGTGGAATCAGCAACGATTCGCCCGACATCGCAGAGGTCGCCGTTGTAAGTCGCGATTATGTTCAGCGGATCGGGTTTTCGCGCGTCTCTGCCGAATGCCACCACGTGTGGTCGTGGTTGTATTCCGTCCTCTGTTACTGGCCACTCTCGAGGGTCCAGTTCATCATCTTCGGGCGGTATGATGACGGCTCCTTCGTGAGCATGGTCGGGAAAGACCTCGATGAACTGGCCTTCCTTGTAAAAGAACAGTGGATGTGGTCGTCCGTTTGGATCCGGATCGCCATCATCATTTACTGTTCGCAACTGCAACTGCTGTGGCACACGGTCCGTTTGAAAACCGGCGTCACAAATCGTGCTGAAGCTGTTCTCGGAATGGTAGGTCGGTGGGCCTTCCCACTTACGCAACGATCCGGCTCTTGGGACATAACGTCCAAGAGCTCGACCCAGCCCGAGGAAAGCCTCGTTCTCAGTCTTCTCGGCGCAATGTCCGTTATGGCTGGTAACAACGACGTTTGGTGGAGTCTCGTTGCTGTGGTCGCCGGTCATTAGTATGCCGCCACCACCCTTCCCATCGCGAACGTTCATCCATTCAGTCAGTGCAGCTACCTCATTCGCATTGAGCTCGCTTTCCGGGCCGCCTCGACGCGCCAAGAGTGAAAACTGGTTTGTGTTGGACTGGTGCAGGCCAAAGAACCAGATTTCATCGAAGGGTTCATTTGTTTCCTGAACTTCGTTGTTCAATATAACGTCGAGCTTGTTGTCGGCATGATGAGCGGCATCGGAATTCCGACTGAACCATTTGATCTCTAGATCTGCGAAAGTGGGGGTGTGGGATTTAAGTCGTTCGATCATGGACCCAAGGCCAAAAAACTGGCCAAAATCATCGGTCGGTGCGATCTGGGGGTCGTCAGTGTAAAACAAGATTTTGATGGTCGGCTTTTTAGGGGCAAGCCGAGTGCGCGGTGTATTCCTCATCATTTTTCTCCTGGGCAATCTCCAACGACGAAAATGTTGTTGGGTGGTGAGTTTGCTCACTCAATATCTATGAGGCGGTGAGCAAAAGTGTTACTCGTGTCACTCCGGCTTTGCAGAAAAAGTCCAAACGACGCACGGGCTCGTCCCGTGGAGCGTCATGTTTGCCGCTACACACAATCAAAACCAAAACTGGGCCATGAACAAAAGAAAAGGGGCGCCAGAACGTGGCGCCCCTCAGATCAGTTCGGTGAGTAAACTCTCAGAACGTAAATGCGCAGGGAGTTGGTTGCACGAACGTCTGATTGTTATTCGCTTTGTCGAGAGCGTTCTTCAATGCTTCCTGGTAGGTTCGCCACGTGTCACCGGCGAACGCCGTCGCATGTGACGTGAGTTCAGTATTCGCTTCCGTCATCAAGGCGTTAACCGTCGCGAACCCAAGACCGTTTGCACTGTTTGTTCCGGGTGCGTAGACGAGAGCATTGCCGTTGACGAAACCTGCTTCGACGTTGAGTTCCATCGCTGCGAGTTGCGCGGAAAGCATGTAAGCCATGTTCGTAGCCGTCGCGCCTAAGAGCCAGTTCTTGAACGCAGTGTAATCACAGCCGAAGTTCATGCGCGTGCCGGCCGCATTGCGCAGATACAAACCATTGAGCAGTGTTAGCTCAGAACAGACTGAACCACCATCGTTCATCGTGGCTTGCCCGTTCTTGTTTGACCAGAATCCGAGTGTGTGACCGCCGCCGGATCCGAGACACAGGTTGCCAAACTCAACCGTCTCGGTCTCACCTGCGTCGACTGTGACGTTTACAGGATTTGCGGTTGTGTGAATCCAGTTTGTTTCCGCCGGATCAAATTCCGAAACGGTGTAATCATCCGGAGCAATAACGACACTCACAGGCGTAAATCGAAATA
>DATEWS010000569.1:0-4262 GCA_035257785.1 Pyrinomonadaceae bacterium | reverse complement strand
CCAGATGGTCATCTACGGGCTCTACGCGATTGGCTGGCTGCTGGTCCTGAGCAGCACGTTCCTGATTAATCACTTCGATCTGTTCGGACTGCGGCAAGTGTTTTTGTACCTGATCGGACGACCGTACACGCAGTTGAAGTTCGGGACACCGATCCTTTATCGACACGTGCGGCATCCGCTGTATCTCGGCTGGCTCTTCGCATTCTGGTCCACGCCGACGATGACCGTGGCCCATCTCGTCTTCGCTATCGCCACGACTGCATACATCTTCGTCGCGATCCAGCTCGAGGAGCGCGATCTTGTGAATGCCTTTGGCGATGATTATCGTCGTTACAAGAAGACTGTTCCCATGATCATTCCGATCGGCCGCAAAGCGTAAAAGTAATAGGTCCTATATGTGCTATAGGACCTATATTTTTTTACGCCGCACAGTAATACGCAATCACATTCAACAACTTCATCTGTCGGTATGAAAATTTTGAAGGAGAGGATCATGTACCACACAAGAATCAATCGCGTCATTCAACTTCTTGCTCTTATCGCTCTCGTAACGCTCGGTGTCCAATCCGCGCAAGCATTCGATAATTCAAACGGACCCGAACTGCCCGCGCAGTGTGGCAGCATCCAGGTCGAAGCGGGAAACAAACTCGCATTCCACGCTTACGCCAAGGGCGTGCAGATCTACAAGTGGAACCTCGTCACACAAAAGTGGGATCTCTTTGGACCGCAGGCCGGCCTCTTCGCAGAGGAAAACTACTTCGGTGAAATCGGCAGTCACTACGTTGGGCCAAAGTGGGAAAGCAAGAGCGGCAGCAAAGTCGAAGCTCGTCGCGTTGAGGGCACAGGCTGCACTCCCGATCCAACCGCCATCGCATGGTTGTTGCTCAAGCAGGTTAACACCGAAGGCGCCGGCATCTTCAGTAAAGTCACTTTCATTCAACGCGTGAACACGACCGGTGGTCTGGCTCCGTCAAGTCCGGGCACAGTCGACGGCGAGACCAAAGAATCACCGTACACCGCCGAATACTACTTCTACCGCGCTGAGAATCCCGCCAGCAATTGATTGTCAGTGATGAGTTCGGCAAAGACGCTGCGGAAATAGTTGGGCTTCAAATCCACAGCCTCTTTGCGAACCTCTGCGTCCGCTGCGTTAGAATACTTAACGCCACGGGCGCAGAGTTATTTTTGCCGGAGAACAAATGCGCAAGATCGAGCTGAAGGGACTCTCACCTGAACAAGTTGACCGGTTGTTGCCGGAAGGACTTATCTCACTTTGCTGGCGTGGCAGTGTGGCGCACGGGATGTACGTGCCGAAGTCTGATCCCGATTCGATCGACGATAAGGACGTGATGGGAGTTTACGTTGGACCACTCGAGCACTATCTCGGTTTTGGTCGCAGAGATGTTTACGAACAGTGGGAAGGCGAATGGGATTGCGTTTTTTACGAATTGCGGAAGTTTGTCAGCCTGCTGCTCAATTGCAATCCGAACGTGCTGAGTCTGCTCTGGCTGAAGCCAAACGGAATTATCTACGAGAGTGAGTTAGGCGCGCGTCTGCGCGAGCATCGCGATCTGTTTGTTACGAAGAAGGCTTATCACTCATTCTCAGGCTACGCGCACGCGCAGTTTAAGAAGATGATCTCGTTCAACCAGGAAGCGCAGGCGTTGATGCAACGACTTGAGGATCAACTAACGACGTTTGGCATCGATCCCGAGTCGTGTGATGCGGGTCACTCACTGCGCGCTCTTGAAGGTCAACCGTTTGTTGGCGCAACGACTGAGATGATGGAAGTCGTAAAGCGTTATCGAGGCGAGCGACGTCGTTACTACAGTGGCGGCTACATGGGCCAGAAGCGCCGCGAGTTAGTGCGTCGTGTTGGTTACGACGCCAAAAACGCGGCGCATCTGATCCGTTTGCTGCGGATGGGTATTGAGTTTCTGACTGAAGGAACGATGCACGTCGAACGCGTTGACGCGCCTGAGCTGTTGGACATCAAACGCGGCGCCTGGTCACTCGAGAAAGTTAAGACCGAAGCCGAACGTCTGTTTCAACTTTCACAAGAAGCGTATGTCCGCTCCTCGCTGCCGCCCGAAGCCGATCGCGATCGTGCCGAGCGGCTGTGCGTCGAGATGATCTCCTCCTATCACAACCTTTCTTAATACGCGTTCATTCGCGAAATCCGCGGTTATTTCCCACTCCGTCGACTGTACGCTGCATAGGCCATTTTCTTGCGGCTCATCTTGTCTTTGAGACGATCCTTCAACGACATCGCCGTTTCCTGTAACGAAGCCATCTCTTCCATCATTGCCGCTGCGGGAGCACATTGTGCACTCAGTGCCTGAGTTTGGCCCAGGGCGCTGCCGATAACCATTTCAGCACCCGCATAGTCGCCGCGGTCCATGCGCTTCATCGCCTCGTTTCGTGCGCGCGCGTTCATCAGAAACTGCACCGCCTTGATCACTTCCTCATTCATGTCACTCCGATCGATCTCAGCGCGATTCGCAAACTCGACAGTGTGCGCTTGTTTCAACACTTCCGCATTCTTCGCATCCTGCGGCGTAAAACCGAGACGTAGATCGAGCAAACGCATCTGAGTGGCGATTTCTTCCGCTCCGACTCTCAACTGCACGACGATGTCGAGTGGCGAGCCGGCCTGCAAATTCGGCAGGCGATAACGTCCCGTCTCGGTTAGCTCGAAGTCATTGAGCAGATCGACAACACGAACACCGTCAGCCGGAATCAACGAAAGCGAAACGGTGTGTGCAAACTGCGCGATCAGTCCTTCGAGTTCGACCTGGAAAATGCGTTGCATGTCATCAGGCTCGACTACGTGCCAGGCATTCCCACCACCCGATTGGGCCATCGGCATCAACAAGTCTTCATTAAAGTCAGCGCCGATACCGATCGTCGAGGTGCTGACACCGCGCTGGTATAGACCCATCGCCTGCGTCACGATCTCGTCAGTGCTCGTGATGCCGGCGTTCGCGAGTCCATCAGTGATGAGCACGACACGATTGATGCCTTGATCCAGCATTCGCTCGCTGACAGTTAGACCACCGCGAACCCATGCTTCGTGCAAAGCCGTCGAACCGCGAGCTGTCACGCGCGAGATCAAGTCTTTCATCGACTGTTTATTCGTGACCGGCTCGCTTGGGAAAAGCACATCGATGCGATCGTCAAACGTGACCACGCTCAGACGATCTGTCGGCAGCATCTGGTCCACGCAAAACATCGCTGCTTCACGCGCGCGCACCATCTTCCCGCCTTCCATCGAGCCCGATCGATCGAGCACGAGACTGAGATTCAGATCGGGCCTGCCTTTCCAGTTGGACCGGCTGCTCGGATCGAGCCTCAGCGTCGGCGGTGTAATGCGAATCAACACATCCACAGTCTGCTCGCGTCCGGCTTCCAGCTTCGGGTGGGTGGTGAAAAACTCTACCTTCGGGTGTTCCATAATCGTTATCTCCTTATCCGCGTAATCTGCGTAATCTGTGGATGGCTTTCTCCAGCAAGCTCCTGGTGCGCGCTGTCGTAGGTGGCGGCGCGTAATCTGAGCGAACGTGCAATTCCAGCCCTGGTTCGATCTCAACTCTTTGCCACGAGTGTGGCGCAGCGGCCGCTTGGGGTGGAGGCGTTGGTGACGCTGCCACGGGTTCCTTTGGCGGCTGACTTGGCGCGGAGCCAAGTAACGTCTCCAGGTATCGCTTAGCTTCAGTTTTCTTTCCCGAAGCGCCACGCACGCCGAGCATCATTTCGAGTTCGAGTTCGTTTTTGCCGGCGACGAGCTCCCGTATCTTGCGAATCGGCAAGTGCTCGGCTTGCAGCTTTTTCACGGTCAGTAGTTGCAACAGGTTTAAGTACCCAAACACTGAAGCAGTTCCCTGTCTTTCCTCGGGCGTTTGGACGAGGCCTTCGGCCATGTAGTAACGAATCGTCCGCTCGTCAGGAACACTCGTCACAGTTCCGCGTTCCTGCTCGAGGTTCATGTCGGTTAAGAGCTCCTCGCTGATACGCGCAAACTCCGGCAATCCCACGTATTTCTTCCCTTTTTCCTTCAACACCGTCTGCGACATGAGTGGCACTATACTCCTGACAGTATTTACTGTCAACAGTACATGCGGGCACATTTTGCTATTCGTTTGTTGGGTGTAATCTTTGGCGCATGATTACCAGACTCTTCACGCTTTTCTTCTTCGTCACTCTGGCAATTGGTCAAACTCCTGCGCCGCCGGAAGTTCACGTCAAACTGTCGCTTGCGGAAA
>DATEWS010000568.1:0-5013 GCA_035257785.1 Pyrinomonadaceae bacterium | reverse complement strand
ACGGATTTAAAATCCGGATTTTTCCGTGTTATCTGTGGTTAGTTTTATGCAGCGAGTACTTTTACCAGAGCAAGCAGCGGCCGCGTACGAGATCGATAAACACGTCTCGGTGACGGCGGGGCCGGGCTCCGGCAAGACCACGGTGCTCGTCGAGCGCTACATTCACATCCTCCGCGAACAAAGTCTCTCGATCGATCAAATCGTAGCGATCACTTTCACGAATCGCGCCGCCAACGAAATGCACGAGCGTTTGCGCAGCGAGCTCAACCAGATGCTGCGCATCGCCAACGAAGAGGAGCGTCGTCGCTGGCTCAACTACAAACGCACGCTCGACGGCGCCGTCATCACAACGATTCACGGTTTCTGCGCGCGCATGTTGCGTGAGTTTCCGATCGAAGCGCGCGTCGATCCGCAGTTCCTGCTGCTCGACGAGCATCGCGCGGCGATGATGCTCGAATTGATTGTCGAGGAAGTTCTTTCGGAGTTCATCAGCAACGGCCACGTCGAGATCTCGCGACTGACGCTCGGCGTCGGTCGCGGCCGCCTGGCTGCCGCGTTGGCCCAACTCTATCGCGAAGCGCGCGGCCAGGGTCTGTCGCTTGAAGACCTTGCGCTCGCGACCGCGCGTGTTCACGCAACCGAAGAAGATCATGCACGTGCGCTCGAAGAGCTCGATCGCATGATGACCGAGTTTCTCGGCATCCGCCGCACGACACGCGCAGCGATGACGAACCAGGCTGAAGTTCTCGCGGCATGGACCGAAGCACAGCGGTTATTCAAACAAATCCCCGGGCACGAAAATCTCGCCGATTATTGTCGCCTCGTGGAAAACTTTCGGGCGCACCGACCGCAGGCACGCGCGCCGGTCGCCGATCACGTCAAGGCGCTCGACTCGCTCATCTGGGGCAAGGAGCTGCAAGGCCGCGTGCCGCAAGTTTGTCTCGATCTATTCGCCCGGCAGTACGCGCTCGAGATGGTGAACCTGTTGCTGCGCGTGGACCAACGGCTCAACGAAGAGAAGCAAAAGATCGCGGCGCTCGATTTCGACGATCTCGAATTGCGCACCCTTTCGCTGCTCGAGCGTCCGGAAGTGATTGCGCGAACTTCGGAGCGCTATCGATACTTTCTCGTCGATGAGTTTCAGGACACGAATGCAGTGCAGCGTGTGTTGCTCGAACGACTTGCGTTAGCCAAGGGACGCCGCCCGGCAAATGTCTTTATCGTCGGCGATCGTAAACAGTCGATCTACGGTTTTCGCGGCGCTGACGTTGACGTGTTTCGTGAGATGACCGCGACACTGCTCGCAGCCGGCGGCGAAGAGCGACCTTTGCAGTTGAACTTTCGCAGCCAGCCGCCGCTGATCGCGTTTTTCAATCATCTCTTTGCGCGTTTGTTTCAGGTGCCGCTCGACGTACCGGCGAGTGAGTACAAAAACCTGGACCAGCTCGGTCGATTGGGTTTTGTCAAGCACGAGAAAAGCGAACCGAAACGCGAGTTGCGCGACGAAGGAACGCTGGTCGAGCTGCTGGTCACTACCAAACCTTCGCTCGAGGACGACCCGCGCGCCGAACAGGATTCGCGCGTGCTCGACGCGCAGCAACTCGCGCGTCGCATCCTCGCGCTCACGCAGGGGCCAAGCGCGGTCAAGTACGGCGACATCGCTCTGCTGTTTCGCGCGATGACGCAGGTGCAGATCTACGAATCGGTTTTCCGCCGCGCGAACATTCCTTATCAAACTGTGCTCGGCCGCGGTTTTTACGAGCGCGAAGAGATCACCGACCTCATTCAACTGCTGCGCTTTCTCGATAACAAGACCGACGAGATTGCGCTTGCGGCTGTTTTGCGTTCGCCGCTCTGCGGACTTTCAGACAACGCGTTGCTGGCATTGCGATCTTCAGCCATGCGCCAGCTATACACCGCGTTACGCCACCACTCGGAGATCGAATTCATCAGCGACGAAGAGCACGAACTTCTCGATCGCGCCGCAAAGTTGATCGGTGAACTGGTCGATCGGCGTCATCACTATCCAATCCAGGATCTGCTTCGCTTCGCCGTGCATGAATCCGAGTACATGACCGTTGTGGCAGCAAACTTTGACGGCGCGCAACGGCTCGCGAATGTCGAACGTCTGTTTACGCTGGCCGCCCGTTTCGAGAGTTCGGGAACACATTTGATTCGTGACTTCGTGCGCTACGTTGAGGAGTTTGAAGCGATCGGAAGTCGCGAAAGTGAAGGGCAGATCGATCAGGCCGCCGACGCGGTGCGCTTAATGACAATCCATCAGGCCAAAGGTCTCGAGTTTCCCGTAGTGATTATTCCCGACTTGCAACGACTCTCGCGCGTCGCGACCGATAACTGGTTTCTGCTCGATCGTCATAATGGTTTGACTTTGAAAGTGCCCGACGGGCGCGGCAATCTCGTCGCCGGCTGCACGTTCACGAATTTCGAGCAGCGCCACGCGTGGCGCGAACAGTTTGAAAGCATGCGACTGCTTTACGTCGCCGCGTCACGCGCTAAAGATCGTTTGATACTTTCCGGCGTGACTGAAGAGATCGCGACTTTGGCCACGAAGAACGATTCGTGGCTGAAGTGGATCTGGCAAGCGCTCGAGCTGGGAGATCGCAGGCAAAGCGGCGTGGTCCAACTCGACGACGACGTTGAGTTGCAACTGACGCTCAATCTCGTCGACGAACCCACCGAGCTCGAGGCGCCGGCTGAAGTATCGCAAACAAACCTGCACTCCGCGGACTCGTTGAATGAAGCGTTCCCGTTGATTCGCCCGTTTGGTCCGCTGACCGGAATCGCGATTCATCGCTTCAGCGTCACGCAGTTGATCAACTATCAGCGTTGTCCGCGGCAGTATTACTTCGATCGCGTGTTGCAGCTACCGTCTGCCGATCAGATGGCGATCTGGAACAACGCGGAGGCGCCTGAGCCGCCGGCAAATCTCACCGCGACGTTGAAGGGCTCGGTGATTCACCGTTTCTGTGAACGCTACACGCGCGATCAATCTACTGAAGAGTGTTTGCGCGAAAGCTTTGACGAGGTTCTGCGACTAAGGCAGGCGCAGCTTTCGGATCGCTTTATTGAGATCGATCACGAAGCTGCGATCAAAGCATTGCTGCCGCTCGCGCGGAATTATCTCGCGAGTGATGTCTTCCGGCGCGTCGAGGCAGCGCCGAAAATCCCGGAGCAAAACTCGCCACCGCCTGCCGGTCAGGATGGTCTTTGGAGTGAGGTTGGTTTTCGTTTGCGACGACCGTTGGGAGTGCTCTTCGGCATCATCGACAAACTTCTTATCACACACTCAGCCGAAGGCGAACCCGAGATCGAGATCATCGACTTCAAAACGAATCGCATCGCTTACGATAAGTCAGACGTGCCTCACGCACCGGAGCTGCCGCGCATTCGCACGCCAAAAGGCGGGCAGTTTGCATTTGACTTCGAAGACGAGCCGCCGCAAGCGCCGATCAACCGGCATCCGTCGCTTGCAGAGGCGTTGAAGATTGCTGCTGAGGATTATCAACTCCAGATGCAGTCGTACGCGCTCGCCGTGCGCGAGTTGTTGCCGGCGCTTGCAGGCGCAAAGGTTCGCGTCACGCTTCATTTTCTCGATCCGAACGTTGAAGTTCATCTTGCTGATGAGTTGCTCGAACCGATGCGTTGCGCGCAGGCGGTAGACGATGGTATGCAGCGTTCGATCTTCTCTGCCGACCCGCGCCTGTTTCCGGTGAACACCGCGCCTCACTGTCGCATGTGCAACTTCCTGCGCGTGTGCGAAGCGGGAAAAGAATGGGTGCGTCTCAATTGGTCCACAGATGAGTAGGCAGGAGCAGAAAGCAGGAGCAGGATGCGTCTTAACCTGCCCCTGCATGCTGCTCCTGCTCCTAAACCTGTGATTTACTATCCACAATATGATCACAATCCAATCTTTCGATGGCGGCGAGTTCGACGGTTACCTTGCCTTACCCGCGAGCGGATATGGACCAGGTATCGTCGTGCTTCAGGAGATCTACGGCGTCAACGATTACATGCGCAGCGTTGCTGACTGGTACGCAGCGCACGGTTTTGTCGCGCTCGTGCCCGACTTGTTCTGGCGCATGGAGCGTGGCGTTGAGCTGGGCGAGAAAGATAAGAACAAGGCTTTCGAGCTTTACCAGAAACTCAATGAAGCGAAGGCTGTGGAGGACGCGGCGGCCACGCTCGAGTTTCTGCGAAAGCATTCAGCGTGCAGCGGTCGTGTTGGTGCAGTGGGTTTCTGTCTCGGTGGCAACCTGGCTTACCTGTTGTCAGTGCGATTCAAGCCTGACTGTGCTGTTGGGTATTACGGTGTCAGTATTGAAAAGAGTTTGAATGAAGCGAAGAATCTGAGTAGTCCGTTACTGCTGCACATTGCCGGGCGCGATCAGTTTTGCCCACCGGAAGCGCAGGCGCAGATTCACGCTACATTCGATTCGAATACTCTCGTTGAGATTTACGACTACCCGGAGATGGGCCACGCGTTTGGCCGTCCAGGTGGTGAGCATTACGACGCTGCTGCCGCCGAACTCGCCAACCTCCGCAGTCTCGAATTTTTTGTTCGTAATCTTGCGGGCTCAGGACTCGCTTTAGCACAACAAACACTCTCGTCGCGTTGGGACGATCACGTCAAATACGAATTCGCAACCCGCAACACTGACCATACGCTCGAAACGATGGTCGCGGATTCGTACGTCAATCACGTGCCTGTGATGACGGGCGGCGTCGGGCACGAAGAGTTGCGCGAGTTTTATTCGAAGCGTTTCATCCCGCAGATGCCGCCCGATACGGCCATGACGCCGGTGTCACGCACGATCGGAATCGACCGAGTTGTTGACGAGATGGTGTTTGAGTTTACGCACACGATTAAGATGGACTGGATGCTTCCCGGAGTTGAGCCGACGAATAAACACGTCAAGGTGGCGCTGGTCGTGATTGTTCACTTCCGCGAAGGCAAGTTGGCCCATGAGCATATCTATTGGGATCAGGCATCGG
>DATEWS010000567.1:0-2889 GCA_035257785.1 Pyrinomonadaceae bacterium | reverse complement strand
ACTATCATCGTCTGCGCTTTTCATCCATGTATCTTTCAAGCCTGATTTTTATCTTTGTTGTAAGCGGGGTGATACAAGTACCGGAGAACATGTCAACACAGTCAATGATTTCTTCAAACTCGATTCGCGAATCGAAGGACTTCACCGAACCAACTCCTTTTTACGAAGCACTCGCGAAGGCTCTCAAAAAGCGGAAGATCAAAATCGAAAACATTTGCCCGCCGTCGGATCCCGTTTCGCGGCGCATCCTCGAAGAGTATGGCGCGATATTCGTCGCCGATAAAAAGGTGACGCCGCCGCCCGTCTGCGTCTTCACCAACGAAGAGCAGGTCACACGATTTCAGGACGCTGCCGGATTTGACGCCGAAGTCATTGGCTTTGACGAAATCGAACTGCAACCCGAAGCGCTCAAGAAACTGAACAAAGCCCGCGCCGAAGCTCAGAAAGAAGGCCTGGACATCACGCCGCGCGACGGCGCCGAAGCTGCTCGTCGCAACTACGAAGACAGTGTACGGTTGTGGAATTCGCGTTTCGAGCCGGCGCTTGACTACTGGCTCGGGCAAGGTCGTTTGACCGCGGAACAAGTCGCTCGTTTGCGAAATCTGCCACTCTCACAACAGATCGCTGAAGTTCTCGAGCTCGAAAAAACCGGCATTTACTTCAGCAAAGATCTTTCAAAGTCGATTCTTTACTCAATCGCCGCGCCGGGCGCGTCGCAACACATTGCGATGCTCGCGTTTGACGTTAATGAGTTTGAAAACCCCCGCATACGCGAAATCCTTGCGAAGCATGGTTGGTTCCAAACCGTACTTAGCGATCTCCCGCATTTCACGTTTCTCGGTTTGAAAGAAAAAGACCTGCCGAAGCATGGACTCCGCAGTCTCGAAATAAATGGACAGGTGTTCTGGATACCGAATGTCCCCGCAGTTCATCCCGGATTAGATAAATAGGTCCTATCGGTCGTATAGGACTTATGCTAAACTACGCCCCTCTTTCCCCTATCACGCCCAAAAAGCGAAACTGCGTTGCGACCTTTTAACCCGAAGGAAGGTCAGAAATGGATGTCCCCCAATTTATCGCGGGCAGGTTCAGGATAGAACGTGAAATCGGGACCGGCGGCATGGGCACGGTTTACCTTGCTACGCACCTGGGTCTCGAGCGTCCTGTTGCCGTAAAGATCATTCGACGCGAGTTCGCTGGCGATGCGGACGTCGCCGATCGTTTTCTGCGCGAAGCGCGAACGATGGCGAAGTTGCGACATCCGAACGCCGCGATGATCTTTGACGCCGGTAATCTGCCTGACGGCCGCCACTTCATCGTGATGGAGTTTGTTGAGGGCGAAACGCTGTCACAGGCGTTAGCACGACAGGGACGTTTCTCCGCCACGGAAGCAGTCAATATCGCAACGCAGATTTGCGACGTGCTCGAAGAAGCTCATCGACTCGGGATCGTTCACCGCGACTTAAAACCTTCAAACATTTTGCTCGGCAAGCGTGGCGTTTGTGTGCTCGACTTCGGAGTTGCGAAAGTTTTAGCGTCGTCCGCTGAAGCTACGCACACACATGCGAGCACCGGTTCTGGTCAGATAGTTGGAACGCCGCGCTACATGTCGCCGGAACAGTGTTTGGGACAGCGCGTCGGCGCGCGCAGCGATCTCTACAGTCTCGGTATTCTGTTGTATGAAATGCTCGCTGGACGACCGCCTTTTGTTGATCCACTTCAGTCAGCATTGCTCGTCAAACAGGCAACTGCGCCGGCGCCACCGTTGCCGCGTTTAAGACAGGATATTCCGCGACCGCTCGCACTCGCCGTTCATAGTCTGCTCGCGAAGCGTCCTGACGATCGTCCCCGCACAGCAGCGTTGGCCAAGATGCTTTTGGAACGGAGCCTTACCAGACCTGAAAGGACGTTGCCCGACATAGAACCGCTTTCAGCGATGGTTGCCGCTGCGGACGCCGGACGAAATCTGGTGTTCAGAGTTGGTGCTCCGCTTTGTCTGGTTACTACTCTCAGTGCGCTGCTCGCGTGGGGTTACACGGGGCAGAGTGCATCCGAAACACGCATACCTGACGCGGCGCTTCCGGTCGCGGCTTCGAAAGTGAACTTCACGCCGGCTTCGTGGCGCAACGATGTTGCTCCAACGGGTAGCACAAGCACGGCTCAACCGCGTGAGAACCTAGCGCCGGTCGTCGAACAGTTGACAATGAATCAGGCCCGAAAGATCGCGGGGCAATTCACGCGCGGCGGTTCGGTGGGCGCGCTGGAGATTGTCGATACTGACTCGGGACCGGCGATCGTATTCGTCAACAGTCAACGCAAAGCCGGCAAATCAAGCTTCGTGGTGTTGCAACGTCGCGACAATAAGTATCGCGTCGCCGTGCAAGGCAAACTCGATACTGAAGGATTCAGTCACGCGACCTGGGGTTCTGAACTCGTCGACGCCGACGAAGATGGTTACCCGGAACTGTTGTTCAGTGGCAAAGATTCCACTGAGAACCGGAAGCTGCGACGCATGATCATATTTGTCCCCAACGACAAACGAACCTACTCGATGCAAATGACCGGCGAGACCACGCCGCGCGGTACGCCACGAATTCAATGGCTGGCAAACGCGGCGGGCACTGACGCCGCTCCTTATCGCACCGCCCTCCGTCAAAAAGCGCGCGCACTCGTTGCAAAAAATCGATAAGACAATCTGTGGCTAAAATGTCTTTCCTGTACAATTTTTGCGCAGCAAGATAACCTTTTCCCCACGACTAACATCAATTTGCAGCATATGGAGTTATCAGTGAAACGAAGTTCGCTTGTTCTTTTTCTTCTCTTAACTTTGCTGGCGCCTTCCACGCTTTCGGCGCGGATCGTGACGCAACAGCGGTCGACGAAGCCAAC
>DATEWS010000566.1:0-2879 GCA_035257785.1 Pyrinomonadaceae bacterium | reverse complement strand
CGCGTTTTTGATCGGCCGACTCGTTTTGTGTGGGGCGTATGCCGGGTGTGACGACCAGGAAGTTTGGGTTCGGGATCGCATCACGAATTGTTTTGATTTCCTGTGCTGAGGCAACGACGCCGTCGACGCCCGACGCCTCTGCCAACTTAACGAGGCGCAACACGGATTCGCTCGGAGTGGCACTGACACCAATCTGCGCGAGGATGTTTGCGTCGATACTGGTGAGGACGGTGATTGCGAGCACCGCCGTCTCATTTCCGACTTCAGCGACAGCGTCCACGGCCCGTCGCATCATCTCGCTTCCGCCACTCGCGTGAATCGTGAACAGCGAGACCCCGAGCTCTGCGGCAGAACGCGCTGCGCCCGCGACCTGGTGTGGGATGTCGTGAAACTTCAGGTCGAGAAATACTTTTGAGTCGAGCGCGATGATGTCGTGCACAATTTGTGGTCCAGCAGCGGTGAAGAGTTGTGAGCCGACCTTGAACATGCCCGCGACGCTGCGGAGTTCTTTTACAAGATCGAGTGCTTTGGAAGGTGTTTCGACGTCGAGTGCAATGATGAGTTTGTCTTTAGCTGGCAAGTGTTGGTCCTTTCTGTTTTATAGTTTGCGTGAAATTCGATGTGCGATTCATGATTTTCCCAAATCCTTCGAACGGCAACCGACGGCGGCGTCAAGGTTCGCGAAGCCTTCGCGCGCGAGAATGTTTGCGAGTCGTTTGTTGATTTCCTGAGCGATGTTTGGTCCCTGGTAGATGAAGCCGGTGTACAACTGCACGAGACTCGCGCCGGCGGAGATCTTGTCCCACGCGTCTTCGCCAGTAAAGATGCCACCGACGCCGATCAGTGGGATGCGCCCGCCCGTGAGTTCATAAAGATCCGCAATCATCCGCGTCGATCTGTGTGCAAGTGGTTTTCCACTCAGTCCGCCTTCGCCGCACGCTGCTACTCGATGTGCACCAGTTCGTAAGTCAGCGCGGCTGGTGGTAGTGTTCGTGGCGATGATGCCGTCGATGTGTAAACGATCGATGACGTCGACAATCATTTCCAGGTCGCGGCGTTCGAGATCCGGAGAGAGTTTAACCAGGAGTGGCACTGGTTTCTGTAACTCTCGATTGCGCGCACCGAGCGCCGCAAGGAGTGAAGTCAGTTGTTCTGACTGTTGCAGCTCGCGCAGTTGCGGCGTGTTTGGTGAGCTGACGTTCACTGCGATGTAGTCGGCGACGTGATGAACGAGTTCAAAACTTTTCAGATAATCCTCAGTCGCCTCTTCGAGCGGTGTGATCTTGCTCTTCCCGATGCTCACACCCAGCACACAATCAGGTCGATGACTCTTCACGTGTTGCGCAAACGCCGCGGCGCCGTCGTTATTGAATCCCGCGCGATTGATTAACGCCCGATCTTCACGCAGACGAAACAAGCGCGGTCGCGGATTGCCGGGTTGGGGATGAAAAGTAACCGTGCCTGCTTCAATGAAACCAAAACCGAGTGCTGCGAGTGGTTGAAGTGCTACACCATTCTTGTCGAAACCCGCTGCGAGTCCGACTGGATTTGGAAACGATAGGCCGAAGCGTTCGATACGAAGCGAAGGGTCACTGAAATTTTTCGCGAGCAATCGCGACGGCAGTAACGAGAGCGAATGTAATGCCAATTCGTGAGCGGTCTCCGGTGGGAGACTGAAGAGGATTGGACGCACCAGCGAGCGATAGACCATTCGTTGGGATTACATGATACACAAGATCCCTCAATAAATCATGTAAACCTCTGCGGTCCTCTGCGTAACTCTGCGCTCCTCTGCGTCAAAAGTAGGTTTCACGCAAAGATCGCAGAGTTACGCAGAGGGGCGCGGAAAAATCGCTTTACGACCTTTGCGGGAAACTGCGCTTCTTGTTAGTATCGCGCGCACATGGATTTTGTCGAGAAGGCTCGTATCATGGATGGCCCGCGCATCAATCGCGCGTTGGCGCGTCTGTCGTCCGAGGTGGTCGAAGAAAATCACGGCGCCGGCGACTTGTTCCTCGTCGGAATCAGGCGTCGCGGCGTGCCACTCGCCGAACGGATGGCGCAGAAAATCGCGGACCTGGAAGGCTATCGTCCGCCGGTCGGCGTACTCGACATCACGCTTTATCGCGACGACCTTTCGACAGTTGGTGCAAAGCCAGTTGTGAACCGCACCGATCTTCCCGGCGACATCGAGAACCGCAACATCGTGCTGATCGACGACGTGCTTTACACTGGTCGCACGATCCGCGCTGCACTCGATCAGTTGATCGACTTCGGTCGCCCGCGTCGCGTGCAGCTCGCAGTGCTCATCGATCGCGGCAAAGAACATCGCGAACTGCCGATTCAGGCTGATTACATTGGCAAACTCGTGCCCACCAAGAAAAGCGAGATCATCAAGGTGATGTTGCAGGAGTTTGATGAGGAAGAAGGAGTGGTAATCGTCGAGCGACCGTCAGAGACGGCGTAACGAAGCGGCCGAGGGGCCGCTTTTTTTGTGTCCGGATCATTCATGCAAACAACTTTCAACCGCCGCCACCTGCTAGGCATTCGTGAGCTCCAGCCCGGAGAAATCAATCATTTACTCGATACTGCCGCAACTTTTCGCGAGGTTTCGAAACGCCAGATCAAAAAAGTTCCCGCACTGCGCGGTCGCACCGTAATCAATCTCTTTTTCGAACCATCGACACGCACGAGAACCTCGTTCGAGATCGCCGCGAAACGTTTGTCGGCAGACGCTGTCAACGTCAGTGTTTCCACTTCAAGCGTTACCAAGGGCGAGACGTTGCTGGACACTGCGCGAAACCTCGAAGCGATGGCGCCGGACTGCATCGTGATCCGTCACTCGATGGCGGGCGCGCCGTTTCATCTCGCGCGCATGA
>DATEWS010000565.1:0-5716 GCA_035257785.1 Pyrinomonadaceae bacterium | reverse complement strand
GAAGATCTTGTTTGCTCGGCAATGCAGCCTTAACACCGGCCGCCGACCGCGAACGAAGCTCTCTCCAGTTGAGTGCAAAGTCAGCCAGCGGCACCGAGAGTGCCAGACAGGACCAGATGACCGCCTGAACCATCTCGACACCGAGTTTTTCCCAACCAGTTACGCCCAGGAAAAATCGCGCGCCGATGAACACCAGTGCAACGGCGTAACTCCGCGTGGCCCACTGCCGGTGCAATGCGATCTTGCGTCTGAATGCAAATACAAACGCGATGATCGTCACGCTCATGAGCATGGCAGCATCGACTATGCCCAGCACTGTGAACGAACGCGGTGCGCCCATGCGCTCCTGGAAATATTGAATGTATGCACCGAGCGGTGCGAGTCCAAGCGCGCCGATCACGTAGAACCGGCCCATCACACGATGGGCTTTTGTAAATCGCTGACGTAGACGCTCAGAAAACTGAAAAGGTGCAAAGAGGAGGACTATGGCGCCGAAAATGCCGTGTGGTAATAACCACCACTTAAAAGGTCCATAGTGTTGCCAGGCCGGATGTTTTGAATCTAAGAGAAACCGTTCGTTGTGTTGCATTACATAAACGGTTGCGACTGCGATGATTGAAAAGACTACGTACTTGGCTTTGAGTTTCATGGGGGTCGCCCCTTTTTCTTTCCCTTTCGAGAACATAATCTATTCACTAACGCGCAGTTCTAATGGATTTAGGTTCACTTACCGCGAACCCGGGGCTTAGCGGCGTTCGCCTGTGGCTTGAAGCGGGATTGAGAGCAGTTGGCCTTTGTAGGCGATGTAGATTTTGGCGCGTTTCTCGTCGACCCACATCGACATGCTGTCGAAGGAAATATGCGGAATGGTTAGTACGGGAGTGAATGAAAAGGTCTTGAGGTTATAACGTCCCACCTGAGTTTGGTCTTTGGCGTCGTCAGGTATCGCCGCCCAGAATTCATCCGTCTTTCCAGTCGCTTGCAGAAAGCGTTTGCCGTCCTGAAGCAGAGGCGCAAACTCACCTGAAACAGTTTGCGTGTCGCCTGTGCCGGGAGCAAGCAGGTAGTATTCAGCATGCTCTGGTCCAATCTGTGTTCCGCCGAGCCGATCTTCCCGCGCACGACGCAGCAACACCTTGCCAAGTGATGGCAGAAAAACGATGGGCCTGAGATCGTCAGCCGGTTCTAAGTTGACGCGAAACTCACGACCCGTCTCCAGATTAAAACGAACGATATAACTTGGCGCACCCCAATTCGTGTCGGTCTTGGATGTCACCACCCATTGACCGTCCGGGGTGCCGACCGGATGGAGATAACCACCTCCTTCTCCACTAATGCGCACGGGACGGGTACCCGCGACTTGCTTCCAGAGGCCATCGAAATTGCGTGCGATGATGATGGAATCGGCAGTTAACATTTTCAGCGCCACACCCTGTTCGCGTAAGAGCAACTCGTCTTCAGGCTGGAGAGAAAACTTACTGTAATCGAACATCGGATACACATCGGGTGGCGTCGTTGTCTCGGTGAGTTTACCGCCGGAAAACTTGCGCCATGAAAATCGAGCCTGGGACAGTGCTACTTCGCGCCTCTTTTGCTCGCGTGCAGTGAGTTCGTCGTTCTCATCGTCAGCGGTGTTGTTAAGTTCCTCAGACTTTTCAATTTCTTCGTTGGTACGTTCGGTGAAAACGCGAATCTCGTCATCGTGTTGCCAAACGTCTTTCACCTGAGTCTCACCGTCCGCATACAACACCTCCAGCCCTTTGATCTGCGATTCCAATCTGTAGCGGAGCTTGCCGTCGGGACCGCGGCCGAGCAGATCGAAATTCGCGATGAGCTTTATCAAGCCTCCGAATCCCTGATGACTGAAAACACGGCGGCCACGCTCTTTTCTGAGCACAACAAACTCTGCGACCGAGCAGTCGTAATGACAGGATCCGATCTGGGGTCCGACTTCCTCAAGGTTGGTGGAGTCAAGGAACTGTTTGAATGCTGAGAGTTCCGCCCTGGAGACGATACGCTCGCGATATCTTGCCGCGTCTTCATAGTGAGTGTAGAGGGCTCGATCGGAGTAGATGCGAAGGACGCGATCGTAATTGGATCCGTTACCAAACAAAGCAAAGATTTCCAGTGGTCCATTTTCTTTGAACAACTCTTTTCGCAACTGCTCTTCCTGCTTGCCCATCGCGTCGAAGTTGTTCCCGCCGATAAATAGAATGTTTTCGCGCCAGCCTGTTATGAATCCTTCGCCAGGATGATGCTGCCAAAGCAGTGTTTGCGCATCTTTGCTGTCCTCAATCAGCAGGTAACGTTCAGCCGCCTGGGCCAACAGTGAATTCTTACTCTTGAGCAGTGATCCAACTACAGCAACGGGTAACGGAGTTTGCGTGAGACGCGCACACGCAAGCAGCGCGATCTGCGCCTGCTGATCTCCGGAGCTGAGGATTGTTTGGGCGAGCACGTTATCATCGAGCAATATCGATCCGATAGCTTGCGCAACACCACCAACCCTGATTAATGCCTGCAATTCTTGTCCCAAACTCTCGTGCAGTTTTTCTCGTCGCTCTAAAACATTCGCAATAGTCGCAGCCTCCGCTGTGCCCGCGGCGATGCGGTTCAGGATGTAGAGATCAACGTGCCGGCTCTGCCATCGTTCAGCGATACGCAGCAGCGCTCGAGCCAGTTCCGGATTCTGCTTTCTCAGAGCTGTTGTGCGCGCCAGCACTGCACGTATGATTTCTGTTGGCACCTCGTTCCTCGTTGCCAGGTAACGTCCAATGCTGATCGGAAGTGGTACTGTGCTTCTCGAATAGTAAAAATCCAGGATCTCGTTTTGGCCCACCAGCGTCATTGATTTCTCGGCCAACTTTTCAAGACCGTCAATCGCTTCGGCCTCGGTCAGTCCGCCTGAAGCTACCAGACCGTCGAGTATCATCATGCGATCGTCACTATCATCAGTGTGTAGCAGAAGCCTTTTTAGCGCGGGAATTGCGCGCGGGTCTTTGTAGTGTCCAATTGTACGGGCGGCCCACTTTGCATTTTGCTCGTCATTCTCAAGGATCCAGAGCAGGCCCGGAACGCTCTCCGGCATTTCCAGTTCGTCCATCTTCTGCATGAACGTGGTTCGTTCCATTCCGTCATCCGGAAGCCAATCGGGTTCTGACAACCAACGTAACACCGGCAGAATTGCATCGCGTCGTGGAGACTCAATCGCATATCGAACCAGACACATGCCCGCGGACCGTTGCACCTTTCTGTTACTGCTGCCCACCAGTTTGGTCATGATGGGAATCCACTTGTCTGGATCTTCAAAGAAAAAGAGTGTGTTTAATGGCGAGAAGCCATATACGCCGTCGTGAAGGCTGGTGAGACTTTCGTCCTCGAGCAGCGAGAGATACCAGTCGTCACGGCCGGACCATGTAGTTTCTGATAATGCATCGATGGCTGCTTTCCGAGACCATCCTGGGAAATCGCGGTTGGCGGCGACGGTCTGTAATCGGGTTCGAAATTTGTCTTCGGCGCTTGAGTCGGCGGTCTCGATGGCGTGCTGGTAAAGCAGTGAGATGGCCAACGTCGCAGTGCGTGGTTGAGCTGTTTCAGCCAGGCTCTTTATCAATGGCTCTGCTGTGGGCCAATCAAGCTTGGCGAGTGTTTTTAACTCGGCCTCCCGTTCGACGCCGCCGTACTTCCCATCGTCTTTTACCTTGCTCGCCTTGGCCAGCAGTTCATCAAGAAAGTATTTACTGTTGTAAAGCAGCCACTTCCTGAACTCATCGTGAGTGTATTTGTTTGTGTCGTCATTCGGGATGCGATCGAAAACCTGCTTCACTTGTTCGGCATCGGTTGAGTTCAAGAAGGGTAACGAGTGGAGCAGTTGTGCGGGGGTGTTGGCGGAAGCGGCGATAAGTCGCTGCCTGACGATGGCAGATGGTTGGGGTCTTTCGCTTAAAGAGTTCGAAATATCCCAATATCTCTGAAGGTCTTCGATGGGTGCGTCATCTGGAGGAGGGCTGTTCTTGTCAGTGAGGTTTGGCCTTGCTCTATTGTCCGAGGCTTCGGTGAGGCGGGGCAGCGGCGCCGGTAGCGCCAACAGTTGCTTTAGCAATTCTGATGAATCTCCGGGCTTCTGGCCCAACGCAGTGGACCAGCAGCCGAGCAACGTGACGATCAGAAACAGGTGACGCATAGATGAACGTTTTCAGGGGCGACGCGCTTCGCGCTTGCCCCTGGCTCTTTTATATCGCGACTTCGACGCTGGGACTACCTCGATCTTTCGTTCAGCCTCTACCGCCGCCTCTGTCTGCGATATTTTTTCCGGACTTCTTCGCCGATTTTGTTTTCAGTTTCCCAGTCTAGCGGTATGGCGCTCCAACTCAAACTACCGTTCCGAACATTCCAGAAAAGAATGTTCTGGTTGACTATCGCCGCCTCCTGAAGCGACGATCTTTCCATCCGGACTAAACACCAGCGCGTGAATAATTCCTGGGCCATCGGGGCTCGCAACGCGTTCGGGACTGGTTGATGCGCGAAACTGGAAAAAGTTCCTTCGAGTTGTCACAGATCTTTGACGTGGTTGTCAGCGTGTGAGTGGGCCGCCTAAACTGGCGATGCATGTTGTTAACGATCACGACCACGCATCAACCCGCTACTGATCTCGGATATCTGCTTCATAAGAACCCGGCGCGGTTGCATTCATTCTCGCTCGCGTTTGGCGAGGCACACGTGTTCTATCCGGAAGCGAATGCTGAGTGTTGCACTGCCGCCTTATTGCTTGACGTCGATCCTGTTGGCCTGGTTCGCAATCGCAGAGGCCCGGCAGGTGAAGGTGGCACACTCGAACAGTATGTGAACGATCGACCTTACGTCGCTTCCTCGTTTCTGAGTGTCGCGATCTCGCGCGTGTTGGGAAGCGCGCTGGGTGGTCGAAGTAAAGGCAAGCCTGAACTGGCCGCGACTCGGATTCCGTTGCGCGCAAAGATCTCGGTACTTCCGTGTCGTGGCGGTGAACTTTTCCTGCGCCGCTTGTTCGAACCGCTCGGCTATGACGTGATGGCAACGCGTCACCAGCTTGACGAAATGTTTCCGGAATGGGGTGAGAGCCAGTACTACACGGTCGAGTTAAGCGGCAAGGTCCGTTTGCAGGATCTGCTGACGCACATTTACGTGCTGATTCCCGTGCTCGACAACGAGAAACACTATTGGGTCGGCGACGATGAAGTCGAGAAGCTCTTGCGACACGGAACACACTGGCTGGCGTCGCATCCGGAGAAGGAGGAGATCACCAAACGATATTTGAAGTACCGGCGCGACCTCGCGAAAGACGCCCTCGCGCGACTGGTGGACGAGGAGAGTCCCGATCCGGATGTTGCGGAGGTGGTCCATAACAATGAGGAAGAAGCTGTTGAGCGGACGTTGAATTTGAATGAGCAACGACTCAACGCGGTTCTGGCGGCGCTAAGGAGTGCGAACGCGAAACGCGTGCTGGACCTCGGATGTGGCGAGGGCAAGTTGTTGCGTGTGCTGCTGGAGGACCGCGTGTTTGAGGAGATTGTCGGTGTTGACGTATCCCACCGCGCGTTGCAAATCGCGAATGAGCGTTTGCGAGTGGAACGAATGCCGTCGCGACAGCGCGAACGGATCAAGTTGATGCAGGGTTCGCTGATGTACCGCGACCAGCGACTGAAGGGATTTGATGCGGCGGCAGTGGTGGAGGTGATCG
>DATEWS010000564.1:0-5197 GCA_035257785.1 Pyrinomonadaceae bacterium | reverse complement strand
GAAGCTGCCGTTCGCCGCTATATCGTTCGTCTCCGAGCCACGTTCCCTCAGGACCCCAATAGAGTTCCTGTGGCTCCCATGTGTCTGCGCGGCCACCGCCAAAACCGAACGTCTTAAAGCCCATCGATTCGAGGGCGACATTGCCGACCAGAACAAAAAGATCGGCCCAGGAAATTTTGCGACCGTATTTCTGTTTAATGGGCCATAACAACCGGCGCGCCTTGTCGAGGTTCGCATTGTCGGGCCAACTGTTGAGCGGTGCAAAACGCTGCTGCCCACCACCGGCGCCACCACGACCATCAGCAATCCGATAGGTACCGGCGCTGTGCCAGGCCAGACGTATAAACAGCCCGCCGTAATGACCAAAGTCAGCAGGCCACCAATCCTGGGAATCGGTCATTAATGCGTGCAAATCTTTGATCACGGCATCCAGGTCGAGCGTTTTAAACTCTTCGGCGTAACTAAAATCCTCACCCATCGGATCGGACAGCGAAGAGTTCGCGCGAAGGGAGCTTATATCCAGGGAATTGGGCCACCAGTGTCGGTTCGATACGCGGGGCTTCGACGCACCGGTGAAAGGACAGCCGTTTGAATCTTTGTTGTTTCCGTTGCTTTCCATCTTTCACTTTCCTTCCGTGTAATTATGTTGGCGAAACTAATCAGGTTTTGCACTTAGGACATTGACCGCGCAGCGTGACCTCGATCGATCCGGGTTCAAATTTCGAACGTTTGGCAGCTTCTCTAATTAGTCCGTCCGGGATCGAGAGTTCAAGATCGACGAGCTTTCCGCAGTCGTTGCAGATCGCATGATCGTGCCGCTTCAGCGTGCGGTCATATCGGGTACAGTCCGCACCGAACCGTACTTCACCAATCAGTCCTTCGTTCTTCAAGTAGCGGAGCGAATTGTAGACAGTCGCGAACGCAATGCCGGGCAGTAGCTGCCGCGCACGCTCAAAAACTTCATTCGCGGTCAGGTGCTCGTCTGATTCGCGGATCACCCGGAGGACAGCCTGGCGCTGTTTCGTAAGTCCCAAGTTTTCGGAATCCATTTTTCTTAGAGTAATTCTAATTTAAAACGAGGACAAGTAACGGCAAGGCCGGTGCCGGTATTCGCACTTGAAAACTATCAATAGTATTTTCTATCCGTGAACACAAAAACTTTGTATCGTCCGGTTGGTCCGAAAGAACTCGCGCTGATCGAGGCGTCGGGTTTTAGGGAGTTTCCACCGCGACTGCCGGAACAGCCTATCTTCTATCCGGTGCTTAATGAAGAATACGCAACTCAGATCGCGCGTGATTGGAACGCCACGCGAGACGGCGCAGGTTATATCACGCGCTTTGAAGTTTCTGCCGATTTCGTGCGACGTTATCAAGTTCAAACTGTCGGATCCTCAATACATAAGGAACTCTGGGTTCCTGCCGCAGACCTTCCCGAATTCAATCGCCACATTGTCGGTTTGATCGAAGTGATCGCCAGTTTTTAATGTAGAATAAGCAACCGAAATGACCGAGGAAAAAACGACTCGCAGGATCATGGTGGTAGAAGACTATGATGACACGCGCATGTTGCTGAAGCAGGGACTCGAGATGCTCGGGTATAGCGTATTGGAGGCGAGCAACGGACAGGAAGCGGTTGACATTGCCGATCGTGAGCGTCCGGATTTGATTCTGATGGATCTCGATCTGCCGATTCTCGATGGCATCGCAGCGACGCAACAGATTCGCCAGCAGCAACACATGGAGAGCGTGCCGATTGTCGCAGTGACGGCGTATCCGCTTTCTTATTCTCGCGTGAAGGCGTTTGCGAAAGGGTGTAACGAGTACATGCCCAAACCGATCGACATGTCGGAACTGGCGCGTGTGGTCAATCGTTATCTTAGTTCTCCAACTTAAAACGTGAAAGACAAACTCACTATGGTCTCCTCAAACCGCCGAGTCTTCGCTTGTATTCTCCTGGTCCTCGCTCTCACTTCGCTTACACACGCGCAGAAAGATCAAACCGCCAGCATCAATGGGAAAGTTACACTCAAAGACAAAGGTGTGGCGGGAATCGTTGTCGTAGCAACGGAAGTTGATTACAGCGGCGGCTCGCGAAGCGCACGTAATCGCGGTAGGACCGACGAGGATGGAAACTATCGCATTACCAACGTCCCGCCGGGCAACTACCACATTTATCCGATTGCGCCGGCACTGGTCATAGAGAGTGGCCAGCCAAACCGGCTCGCTATTGCCGCAGGCGAAACCATCCGCGACATTAATTTCACGCTAACCCGTGGTGGTGTGATCACCGGAAAGATCACGGATGCTGATGGTCAACCTCTGATCGAAGAACTCGTGAGTGTGAGTTCCATCGACCTGGAACAAGACTACGTGCGGCCCGACTTTACCGGCATCAACACGGACGATCGGGGAGTTTATAGAGCGTTTGGCTTACGTCCAGGAAAGTACAAAGTATCTGTCGGAAATTCTTCGGCGCTTCTGCCCGGATACGTGCCCAAGATTTTCAAACGAACCTTTTATCCATCCGTAACTGATCCCGAGAAAGCAACGATCCTCGAAGTGAAGGAGTCGGGCGAGATTAAAGACGTCGACATCGTGGCGAGTGCTCCTATTTCTACGTTCAAGATCGCAGGCCGAATCATCAACGGTGAAACTGCCAAACCAATACCCAACGTGGGCTTTAGCATTCAACAAATCGAGGGCAACTCTTCTGTCTCTTCATCAGGAGGGATGACTTCGAACAGCGACGGAGAATTCAAGTTAGAGAATGCCATGCCCGCAAAATACAGGCTCTTCGCGATTCCGCAAGTGAATGGTGACTGGCGAGCAGATCCTTTAACCGTTGAGGTCGTCGACAAAGATGTAACCGGATTGGAGATCAAAACCAGGAGAGGCGCCAGTGTTGAAGGCGTTGTGAGCCTCGAAAACTCAGACGAAAAAACTCTTGCGCCAAAGCTGAGCGAGTTATTCATTTTTAGCAACAACACGAACCCTGGCGAACACGCCACCCTGAACTTTCCTACACAGGTAAAACCGGATGGTAGTTTCAAGATCATCGGATTAGCAGCCGGGAATGTTCAACTTTATGTGAGGGAGAGAAAGCAATTTCAGTTGCTCCCGCTGGAGATCGTGAGTATCGAACAAAACGGCGTGCAACAAACCGGCGGCATCAACTTGAAAGATGGTGAGCAACTTGCCGGAATACGGATCGTTGCAAGACCCCTAAAGCTCACGGGTGCAATACGCGGCCAAATAAAATTTGAGGACGGAGAACTGCCGCCGGACGATCGCATCGTGGTTGCTTTGAACCGGCTGGATGAGAATCCGTCAAAGTTGCAATCAGGGGAAATGTCGTCTCCACCGGAAGTGGATTCACGCGGCCGCTTTTTGATTGAGCACTTGCAGGCAGGCAATTATGAATTGAGGGTAATCATATTCCCACCGGGCGGAGTTGTCAGGGATGATCTGCCGAAACAACACGTGACTGTGAATGAAAATGCAGTGAGCGAAGTGACTGTGACGATCAAGCTGAAACCTTGAGCCACGATGCGTAGCGACTTACTTTCATTGCTGTATCCACAGATTACACAGATTGATTTAAAGAACCTGTGTAATCTGTGGATGAGAAACTTCACACTCCTGCTCTTTGCGCTGGTGACTGTCTCTGCGCAAACTCCCGCGCCTACGACGGCTGCATCCGGAACGATTACTGGTCGCGTAGTTAACGAAAGCGGTCAGCCGCTCGTTAACGCGTCGATAACCGTCTACTCCATAGGTTTCATGCAGATGCACAACGGCACAGTCACAGATCGTGACGGTAAATTTCAGCTTAGCGGATTGGAACCGCGGAGTTATCGACTAGTTGGATGGCTTAATTCCTATGCGCCCTCGATTTCGTCAACAATTTACCACGTTGGTGATTCGGCCACGCTCACGTTGGCAAAAGGTGCGGTGATCACGGGCACTATAACATCGCAGACTGGCGAACCCGTCGTGGGTGTGCGCGTGCACGTGCGAATAATAAGTTCCGACGTTAGCCAGGGCACTCTTCCGTATGGCGTCCTTCCTATAGAGCGCACTACCGACGATCGCGGTGTTTACAGAATTTACGGACTGCGCGCCGGAACGTACGTTGTTTGGGCTGGTGGACCCGGCAGCAACGCTCCCGACATCGACCTGTTCGACGACGTTGTTCCAACTTACGCACCCGCATCAACTCGTGACACTGCCGCGGAGATCAGTGTTCACGCGGGTGAGGAAGTGAGCAATGTCGATATTCGTTTCCGTGGCGAACCGGGTCACATAATCAGCGGCAGAGCGAGTCAAGCCGGAAGTGTGCAACCGTTGGGCTTCTTTCTCAACTTAAGCTCGGTTGGCAAGAACAAATTCGAGTGGACCACGGCAGTCAGTCAGCGTGATGACAGCCACGGTTTTCTCTTTCGAGGAGTTGATGACGGCGACTACGATCTGACCGCATTACCTTTAAATAACGAGGGGGTAGGTGGCGCAATCGCAACGAGACGGATCAAGGTGAGCGGCGCTGATGTAACCGGGATTGAGTTGACGGTTGAGCCATTGGCTTCAGTCAGCGGACGAATAGTGTTGGACGAAGCGAACAAGTCTGACTGCACAGGCAAACCACGTCCATCCTTTTCCGAAATTCTTGTGTCCGCATCGCAGAACGAGAGTGAATCTTCCACCTATCATCCGTATCTCGCTTTCATGTTGAAAGGACCAACGGCTGTTGATGCAAGCGGGAGTGTGTCGTTCAAGAATCTGAGGCCGGGGAGATATTTCTTTGTTCCTGAGTTTGCCGCCAAGTATTGGTATCTTCAGTCAATCACGTTATCGCCGGCGACGCCGGGTGCGAAAACACCTGTTGATGCGACGCGCACATGGACCACGGTGAAGTCAGGAGATCGACTCTCCGGGTTAACAATCACGCTCGCACAGGGGGCTGCGTCACTTTCCGGAAAAGTCGAAGGTGACATTTCGTTTGTATACCTCATTCCGGCGGAGAAGGAGCGAGCGGAGGATGCGTTCCGTTTCTTTGGTGCGGCGATTGGTCCTGACGGGAAAGTCGCACTGAGTAGTATTCCGCCGGGAAGTTATTTCGTGTTGGTTAAATCAAGCACGGAAGGTACGGCGACAGCCAAACTGCGAATGCCGGATCAAAAAGAACTGCGCGCGAGTTTGC
>DATEWS010000563.1:0-11870 GCA_035257785.1 Pyrinomonadaceae bacterium | reverse complement strand
TACCCGAAGACATGCCGAAAATTTTCGAGCCTTTCTTCTCGAAACGACGTGGTGGCACGGGACTCGGTTTAGCGATAGCGCAGCGCATCATGCAGGAGCACCAGGGAAAACTCATCGCAGGCAATAATCCCGAAGGGGGAGCCTGTATGATAGCGAGGTTCCCGATACCAGCCGGGGGAGACGCTTAATGTCCAGGAACAAGGTTTTGGTAGTTGATGATGAGTCGGGGGTTCGGTTTGGTATCCGTGATTTTCTGGAGCAACACGGGTACGAAATCGAAGAAGCGGAAAGCTGCAACGACGCGCAGCAACTGTTTCGTAACTCGCGGCCGGACATCGTCATTGCCGATTACAAGTTGCCCGATGGCACTGCGCTCGATCTGTTGCCGCGTTTGCGAGAGATCGACGCGGGCATCCCGCTGCTTGTGCTGACCGCGCACGGCTCGATTGATCTCGCCGTGAGGGCGATTAAGGAAGGAGCGGAACAGTTTCTAACTAAACCGCTGGAACTCCCGACGCTGCTCGTCATACTCCAGAGACTGCTGCAAAAACAGCGCACCTATCACAAACAACTGGCGAGCAGCTCGCGGCAGTCTCGACAGGCCATCGATCCCTTCATCGGCAGCAGTGCTGCGATCCGCTTCTTGAAGGACCAGGCCAGGAAGATTCTTTCCACTGAAAGTCCGATCTTGATCCTCGGCGAAACCGGTACTGGCAAAGGCGTGCTCGCGCGCTGGCTTCACGAAAATAGTCCACGAGCCGAAGAACCGTTTGTCGATCTGAACTGTGCTGGTCTAACACGGGAACTTCTCGAGACCGAACTCTTCGGCCACGAGAAGGGCGCGTTTACGAGTGCGACCGCTTCGAAGCAGGGACTGTTTGAGGTGGCCCATCGTGGGACCATCTTCCTGGACGAAGTCGGCGACGTAGACCTTCAGATTCAACCGAAGCTGCTGAAAGTTCTCGAAGAGAAACGTTTTCGACGCCTCGGAGACGTAAGAGACCGACAAGTCGACGTCCGCTTGATCGCCGCTACACACCAGGATATCGGACAACTGGTCCGAGAAAAGCGATTTCGCGATGACCTCTACTTTCGCATCAGCACGATCCCGCTCTCGTTCCCTGCGTTGCGCGACAGAATCGAAGACATTCCGACCTTGGCCCAATACCTGCTTGATAAGGTTTCAGCGGATCTGGGCCGTAGTGAGTTGCGGTTGGACCAGGGATGCATTCAGGCATTGCAGTCGTATTCATGGCCCGGCAACATTCGTGAACTCCGTAATGTTATAGAACGAGCAGTTTTACTGAGTGAACAAAAACACATCACCCTCAACGATCTTCACTTCGATGGTCACATGCAAGTGGGCGCGCCTTTCCTCGACTCACGATTGACACTTGTGGAGCTCGAAAAGCAGCACATCGAGCGCGTGTTGCAAGAGGAAAGAGGACGGGTCGAAAAGGCTGCCAAGCGTCTCGGCATACCGCGTAGCTCGCTCTATCAGAAGATCAAGAAGCATCAGATCCCGATGTCCAAAGTCTAGACCAAGGGGTCTGAATTCTGGACATTCCCGCCTGGTCCATATGACCTAACTCGAAAATTTCGAAGTATTTACGCTGATTACATCTTTCATCGTGATGGCGCACTAATTGCTGGGCCAAAGGCACGTGCCAAGCATACATATGGTCTCGGGTAGTTGTCCGAGGATTTTGGCTGAACTCATTAGAGCTTTGCATTGCCCCGCAGCGCTCTCCTGAAATCAGGCCTCCCACAATTTTCGTGTCTAGGGCTTCCCTCGATCGGGAGGCAACTAACAAGGAGTATTTAAATGTCCCGATTTGCGAATTTGAAACAGTTGATTCTTACGTTGGCGATCTTCGGAGTCGTCAGCGTCGCCGCGGGGACGGCCAGAGCCGATATTGTTGTGGTTTCGGGGGTCAACAATCAAGGAACTGATAACGTCCTGCTTAACCCAGCGACAAATGTGCTTACCGTGACCGGTACGGTTGGCCAAAACAATCTGCTCGTGAACTTTACTTCGACGAGCGGAAGTATGTTGCTGAACGCCAATCCGTCAGGTCAGGCGACCGTCAGCGGAGGTCTGGGCAATGCCCCATTCACTCAATTGACTTTCGGTCTCGCCAACAATGACACCTTTACCCGCGCGGTATTTAACATTAATGCCGCCACCTCTGGGTCCGTAGTCATCCACGTCGAGGGTGTCAACATCAACGGCGGGTTTTTCGAAGACGACTTCGTTGTTGATGCCAACGGTCAGAACTTCTTTACCGTCGATGCCATCAACGGCCAGGCGATAACGTCAATCAGTTTAACCGCAATCAATGGTGCGGTTTTTGAGGACGTCAGACAGGTTCGTCTCGGTGGCGGAGAAGTGGTCCAAAACGTTCCTGAGCCAGCCAGTATGTTTCTGCTGGGGACAGGGCTGCTCGGTACCGCTGCCGGTATTCGAAGACGATTCAGGAAGAAATAGCGGAAGGGACCTCCTCTTCGCACTTTCTCTATCCTATTGAAACTGTGTTTATGCAACGACATTTGCTCCGTCGTTGCATAACCATAAAACTTAAATTTGAGTGACCATAGACCGGGCGAGCAGGCGTTCACTCGGATTAACCGCACATAATTGATCACTCAAAGGGGGAAAAATATGGCCAGTCTATTCAAGATGACACTGATGGTTGCCATGCTGGCGGTAATGGCGGCCCTGGGGACGGCAGAAGCTAAGGCAGACCCCGTCACCTTTAGCACTACAGGAGTGTTTAGCGTCAGTGGCACCAACGTCGTTAATTTCACCAATATCCAGGGAACAACGACGATTACATTCAACGGTACAACTAACCCGGTGAATACGCCGGCTGGCACCAGTTTTGGTGACATCGTCGTTACCACCACTGTGCCGGCTAACTTGCTCGGTCCGGCTATCGGCGGAACTTTTACTCTGAACATCATTCAGGTTTCACCGGCAGGCGCGGGAAGTTTGGTCGGAACGCTCGATGGTACTCTTGGCTTTAATTCCGGTATCGCGACGCTTACTTTCTCGACCACTTCGATCTCGATTGGCGGATTCACTTACACACTAAACCCGGTCTATACCATCGCCTTACCAGTAACTGGTGTTGGCGGCGGAGCAAATACCGGTACCACCACGATTCAGGGAACTGTTACTGGTGGAGCTGTCCCTGAGCCAACCAGCATGGTGTTGCTAGGCACAGGCTTGCTGGGTGTTGGCGGCGCCGTAAGAAAGCGCTTCCAGCGTTCGTAGGTACAAATGCCATCGTGTTTTCAAGAGGTTGTCAAACTTTAGGGCGGTTTTTGTATGAAGCCCCGGGTAACTATGGAGTGTGTGCATGTATGCTGAACCAATGATTTTTCCCTTGGACGCCAACGGCCGAATTTATGCGCTACAGGATGAAAAGGGAAACACTATAGGAACGGGAACCCGTGAGGTTTGTGAAGTTCTACTTTACATCATAACTAAGCCTGCTACGCCCAGTAGTGGAGGGCGAGTGAACGTTCCAGTTATGCAGCGATCAAATGTGCGGGCTGCAATTTGTATCTAGTTATATCTAGCTTTCGGGTCGGGCAGCGACAGCCCAGGCTATCGTTGTCGTTGCCCTGACCTCATCGTTTATTACGTGCGGAATTTGTAACGATGAGCTCCTCCGGAGCTAAATCCCTCGCAATTAACTCATCTCCTTTTCCGGCATTTCTCTGCTCACCCACTCCCACGGGTGTGACGAGAGTATTACTGTGAGCGAGTCTTCATATGAACGAGCAAAGGGTGGTCACGTAACTATCGCATTAATAGAGAACTAGTGTGCCCTGTGAAGCAGAGTCGATTTGGAACCCTGAAAAAAGTCTCCGGTAAATTGAGACAGATGTGGCATGGTCGAGATGTGCGCTCGATGAGTGAGCCTCCCTTGCCGCGCCTGCTGGTCGTCGATGATGAAGAGTCGATCTGTTTCTCGATGAGTGAGTACTTCTCTTTGCATGGGTACAAAGTCGATACTGCCTGCGAAATCGAAGAAGCAGAAAAACTGCTGGGAGTGACGAACTATAAAGTCGTCATCCAGGACTTACGCCTCACCATGACCAACAACCACGACGGGCTCGAGATGATCCGTCTGATCCATGAGCACAGTCCGCAGACGCGGATAATCGTTTTGACTGCGTACGGTTCGGCTGAGATTGAGGACGAAGCGAGACGCTGCGGCGCCGACGCATTTCTCAGAAAACCAAAGCCACTCTCCCAGGTCGCGCAGGTCGTGCAGGGCCTCATCGAATCCCCACCAAAACAAGCCGCCCGCCCCGCGTGAAGCGCGAGGTTAATGTAGGTCCTATTCGACCTATTGGTCCTATATTTCTTTTCAATGAAAATCGTGAGACGGCGCAGCCGCCACCGTGAAGGAGAGCGGCTGCACGTGGCTCGCTTTGACCGAAATCACATTATCCTGGTTCTGTAACGCGCCCTCGATTAAAAGAAACGGATGCCCGACCAGCTCGAGCCTGTACTTATCGAACAGTTGCGGAGTGACGATGATATTGCTGACCCCGGTTTCATCTTCGAGAGTCAGGAACATAAACCCCTTCGCCGTGCCGGGCCGCTGCCGCACAATTACCCAGCCCGCAACACGCACAAATGTGCCGTTATGTAATTTGCGAATGTCGATCGCGCGCAATGCGTTGAGCTTGTTCAACTCGCTACGGTGATGCGCCACTGGATGCTTGCCGATAGTCAATCCTGTACCACGAAAATCAGCATCCACTCGCTCCGTTAGCGTCATCTGCTGCAACGGTGAATTGCCGTCGTTTTCGAGTAACTCTTCGTACAGTTCGCCCGCGGCGCGCGTCACGCGTTCAACCTGCCACAGCGCATCGCGACGCGACGAGTTCTGAATAAAATTCAGTGCTCCTACCGCAGCCAACTTTCGCAATTCGTCTTTGCGAACTTCGGGCACGCGATTACGCAAGTCGTCGATGCCGGCGAAATCACCCGCAGCGCGCTCGCGCACAATCGCCTCTCCCGACTGCCGGCTCAACCCGCGCACGTATCTCAACCCGAGACGAAGAACGAGCGTTGAGTCTTCCTCCTTCTCGAGCGTGCACAACCAATCCGAGCAGGTAATGTCGATCGGTAAAACTTTCAGTCCATGACGTTGCGCGTCTTTAATGATTGTGAAGGGCTGGTAAAATCCCATCGGCTGGTTGTTGAGAATCGCCGCCGTGAACGCAGCAAGGTAATTACACTTCAGATAAGCGCTGGCGTAAGCAATGAGCGCAAAACTTGCCGCATGCGATTCCGGAAAACCATAAAGCGCAAACGAACTGATTGACAGCACGATGTCGTCCTGCGTCTTGCCGTTGATGCCATTTCGCGCCAGTCCTTGCCGCAGCTTTACTTCAATAGCTTTCATGCGCGCTTCCGAACGTTTGAAACCAAATGCGCGGCGCAACTCTTCAGCCTCACCTCCGGTAAAGCCCGCACAGTCCATGGCCACTCTTAACAGTTGCTCCTGAAATAGTGGCACTCCGAGCGTGCGCGCGAGAATCGGCTCGAGGCACGGATGCGCATAAGTCACGGCTTCCCTGCCCTGCCGGCGTTTTAGATAAGGATGGACCATGTTGCCAACGATCGGACCAGGACGAATAATCGCCACCTGGACCACGATGTCGTAAAAAGTCGCCGGCCGCAGGCGTGGCAGGCACGACATCTGCGCCCGGCTCTCGACCTGAAACATGCCGATCGTGTCGGCAGTTTGCAGCGCCTGGTAAACGGCCGGGTCGTGCTGCGGCAAGTGGGCCAGATCGACTTCTTCGCCATACGAGTCGCGAATCAGTTGGATTGAATCCTTCACCACTGCCAGCATGCCGAGTCCCAGCAGGTCGACTTTGATCAATCCGAGGTCCGCACAATCTTCCTTGTCCCATTGGACCACCACGCGCCCGGGCATGGACGCAGGCTCGAGCGGCACGATCGAATCGAGCTGCCCCTGGCAAATCACCATGCCGCCCGAATGCTGACCCAGGTGACGCGGCAGATCCTGAACCAGTTGATAAAGTTGAAAGAACTTCTGGATCCGCGGCTGTTGCAGATCGAGACCGGCATCGCGAAACTGTCGCTCTGTTGAATCGTTTGGATCTTTCCATTCCCACGTATGGACCAGGCCGGCGAGGCGCCCAAGCGTTTCGTCATCGAAATCAAGCGCCTTGCCAACTTCACGTGCAGCCGAACGCCCGCGATAAGTAATGCAGTTGGCGGTCATGGCTGCGCCCAGTTTGCCGTAGCGCTCGTAGACGTATTGAATTGCCTGTTCGCGTTTATCACCGCTCGGCAGATCGAGATCGATGTCTGGCCACTCGCCTCGTTCTTCAGAAAGAAATCGCTCGAACAACAAGTCCATGCCGATCGGATCTACGGCGGTGATTCCCAGTGAATAACAGACTGCGCTGTTTGCTGCCGAGCCGCGGCCCTGAACGAGAATGTTCTGCTCGCGACAAAACTTAACGATGTCCCAGACGATCAGGAAATAACCTTCGAGCTTGAGTTTTTCGATCAGCTTTAACTCGCGTTCGAGTTGCCCGCGTGCTCGCTCGTAGGTGGGCATGCCGTTCACGCCTGTGTAACGTGCGCGCGCGCCTTCTTCCGTGCGTTTGCGCAGAAACGAAGCCATCGTTTCGCCGCGCGGCACAGGGTATTTGGGAAACTCGTAGCCGAGATCCTGAAGCGTGAATTGCAGTCGCGATGAGAGTTCAGACGTGTTCGCGATCGCCTCGGGCAAGTCTGCAAAGAGCTTCTCCATGATCGCGGCGGGCTTGAGGTATCGTTCGGAGTTTTGGGCCAGCAGGCGTCCGGCGGTTTCGAGTCGCACGTGATTGCGAATGCATGTGAAGATGTCAGCCACTTCTCTGCGAGCTGGTATCGCGTAACACACGCCGTTAGTGGCGAGCAGCGGCAGGCGGTTACGCCGTGCAATCTCGACGACTAAATGGTTGCGAGCTTCCTCTTCGCGATCGAAATGGCGCTGAAGCTCCGCATAGACGTTCTTTTTACCGAACAGATCGATCAGCCATTCGGTGGTAGTTTGTGCGTTCCTGGCGTTATCAACGTCTCTGGCGTTGATCGCGGTCGCGATTGGACCATCAAAGCCGCCGGTCAAACAGATCAAGCCTTTCGCGTGTGCCTCCAGCTCGTCGGAACTAACATTATGCTCACCTGGTTTTGCGTGTTTCGGCACACGCAGTTTCATCAGGGTGATTAGACGACAGAGATTCTGGTAACCAGTGCGATTACGCACCAGCACGGGAACCGCGCAGACAGCGTTGGTGCCGGGGCGGCGAACAGTTATCTCGGCGCCGATGTGGGCCTTAATGTCATTCTTTGTTGCCGACAGATGAAAGCGTGGCGCTCCATAAACTCCGTCGCGATCGAGCAAAGCCATCGCCGGCATTTCCAACTCGACGCCGGCTGCGATCAACTCTTCAGGCACAGAAGCGCCTTCCAAAAAACTAAAAGCGGAGCGAGCGTGTAGTTCAACGTACATTTTTATTTGCCACACGAAGGCACATAAAGTACAAAATGAATTTAAAGATTACTGGTTTTCCTTTTGGGCCTTATGTGCCTTTTTGTGGCTAATCATAGTTGCCCTCAACGAACCAGTTCTCACTCTTAAGCTCACGATAAATGCGATAGAGAGTTTGTTGACCGGAACGCTCGAGCGTCACGTCCCATTCGTCTCGCGCCCAGCGATCGTCACGCCACCAGTCACCTGTAGTTCTCCATGGACCGGCAGCACTTACCACTTTCCCGTAAACGCTGCGCTGCTTACCCCACGCGCTCACTTGCGTCGGCCAACCCTGATCGGCTTGCACGATCGCTCGTAGAGGTGGACGAAACATGCGAAACCCAAGACACTTTTGATTGCCGATTGCCGATTGCCGATCGCCGATTTTGCGTCGCTTGCGAGACTCAGATTTAGTCCCTAGCGTGAAGCGTTTCATAGTGAAGGCATCGGGCCGGTGAGTATCGAGCAAGCTTGGTGAACCAATATTTTTCTCGCCAACAAGTTTTGCGAGTCTCGCGAGCGTGAGTTCAAGTTTGTCAGGCGCCGGGGCGAGCGGAACAAATAATCCATTCTGCAACACACGTGGCTTCACCGGCTCACAGGCAATTGAAACTGATCTCACCGCAGCCTGTGGCGGATGCATTTCCGTGTCGAGCAACAACAACTTCAAGAGCACTTTGTGATCGCGCATCGGGTGAGGCAAAGACAACTTGCGCTCGTGAGTCGTCTGATTTTCCAGTTGCATGCACACGCACACCTCGTTCGTCGCGAGGGCGTAAGCGTTCAAGGTGGCGCAGAGTTGATGTAACAGTCGCCCGAAAATGAATGAGAGAGGCTCAAGCTCAGCGATGGCATGTTCGAGCTCGAGCGAATGCGCAAAGACTGGCTCAGGTTGTTTGATTTTCAAGTGTCGCTCGGTTTTGCCGGCTGCGAGTTGTTGAAGTTTTATTCCGGCCTGGCCCAAACGTTCGGAAACACCGGCGACAGGTAGTGAGGCAAATTCAGCAAACGAGCGAACGCCCCAGAGGCGTAACGTTTCCAGGATCTCATCGACAACTTTTTTTTCGATATTGATCAGCGAGCAATCAAGAGCGTCCAAAGGAAACTCTCCGAGACAGGTCAACTCCTCGTCTGGTGAAACGAAGGTGATGCCTTGCAGGTTAGTGGCGGCGTGAATCGCGGCATCAGGATTCGCAGCTATCGCGACACTGATCGGACTATCGAGCCCGCCCTGTGTCCCGGATTTTTTTGCCCGCTCAAAGACTTCCCTGGCGAGTTGATAAGGAGAACCAAACAACAACTCACACCCATCGACGTCGATTACGATTGTTCCCGCTCTGACTTCTTCGACGAGAGGCGAGAAGGAATAGGCAAACTCCGGCAGAGAGAGTTCAGCCGGAAGCTGCGGGGCAAAAATGCAGGCAAACATAATGGACGAAGATTAACGAAAATTTACGAAGATTGTCAATTGCGGATTTACAAGGCTGCCGCCCTGAACTGACTCTCGTTAACCCACGGAGAGAGTGGGCGCTGGCGATTGACGTCGATGGTGTTGTGATGCAGAAGATTTCGCGACCATTCCGCCGTGCCCTGCAATTCCAGAGTTAGCGCGGCACACGATCGAGTACACGCCTCTTCCGAAATTACGGTGAGCACAGTCGGCTGGTCTTCCACCGTGCGACGAAAGCGATACCACCACGAAGAGATGATCCGGCGCGCCTCTTTCCCGGCGATGTCGCCCAGGTCGAGTATCACCAAACCAAAACCACCCGCATGTAACAAAAGATCCGCGGACTTGAAAGCATGCTCGAGATTGCCGGCACAACGAATCCAGAGCAGTCGATCGAAATCGATACCCGCGGCAGCCGCCGTTGTTGGCGCAAACACGTCGTTAGTATCGATGAGGGCACAGGTCTCTTCGTGAGCGGTTGCATAAGCAAGCATTGCATACATCAGGCTCGTGCGGCCTGAAGAAGCTGGTCCAAAGAACTCGCTGATGGCGCCACGTGGCAATCCGCCCGTCAGTGCATCAATTTCGTCAACACCGGTCGAGAGAGTTTCGACTCTGGGCTTTTCGTGGAGCTTGAATACATCGCCAAAACGACTGGCAATATCGGATTCGAGCTCAGCTTTTGAGAATGCGGCTCTCATGATTATTGTTAGATTTGCGACATAGGTCTTATATGTCCTATAGGTCTTAATAGGACCTAATACCCGTGCCGAGAAACAAAACATTCAAAAGTGCTGCCGAGGAATTAATTCCTCCACGCCCAACGCTCTCTTCACTCAAAAGTGCAGCAGCGAACTGCCAGGCCTGCGACCTCTGGAAAACAGGCACGCAAACGGTCTTTGGCGAAGGCGCGCGACGCGTAAAAGTCATGTTTGTCGGCGAGCAGCCAGGCAACGAAGAAGATCTCTCAGGCAGACCCTTTGTTGGACCAGCCGGTCGTTTGCTCGACGATGCCCTGGAAGCGGCCGGCATCGACCGCAAACAAACCTACGTCACCAATGTGGTCAAACATTTCAAATGGGAACCACGCGGTAAACGCCGCATCCACAAAAAACCCAACTCGCTGGAAATAGGTGCCTGTCGTCCCTGGCTCGAAGCCGAGATCGCTCTTATCAAACCTGACGTAATCGTCGCCCTCGGTGCGACCGCTGCCCAGTCACTGCTTGGGCCGCAATTTCGAGTTACCAAACAACGCGGTGAATTTATTCCTTCAACACTTGCGCCCTATGTCATGGCTACTGTCCATCCTTCCTCAATTCTTCGCGCTCCCGACGATGAAACGCGCCACCTCGAGTCGCGCCGTTTTATCGATGACCTCAAAAAACTGGCCAAAGTCATCAAGTAAGTTCTCCACGCCGTGGCTTTAGCCCGGTGGTGGTGTTCGACCTGCCCAATCCAGAAGCGGTTCAAAATCCGGATGATGAGGGGCTATCGATCACCGGGCTAGAGTCACGGCGCGACGACGAACCGAAGACCGTAACGGTCTCCCCCACGTCACGGCTTCCGGCCCTGTAAAAAACACTTGACGCCGCGCCTGACATGTTCGAGAATGTTCGCTGAATTTTCGGTTGTCAACGAAAATTATTTTGAGGAGACAAAAGGGGGAGCTTGTTATATGCCCGTAACAGCTAAGCAGCGAAGAATTTTTGAGTTCATCCGGCGGTACATTGAGTCGAACCAGGAACCACCCACCATCGCCGAGATTGGACGTCAGTTTCAGATGCGGTCGTCGGCCAGCGTTCATGCTGTCCTGACCGCCCTGGAGCGGGAAGGACTAATAAAACGCATTCCCAACGTCAGCCGTGGGATCGAGATCGTGCAGCAACAAAAGGAGAGCAACGGCGAGGAGGACAATGAGGTCCCCTTGCTGGGGACCGTAGCGGCCGGTCAACCCATCGAAGCGATTCTCAGTCACGACACGATCTCCGTCCCCAAAGACATGCAGGGACACGGCCGCTCATTCGCGTTGCGCGTCCGTGGGGAATCAATGATCGATGAAAACATTCAGGATGGCGACATCATCATCGTGGCGTCACAGAAAACCGCCGAGAATGGGCAGGTAGTGGTCGCCCTTATCGACGGCAACTACGCGACTGTAAAAAAGTTTTACCGCGAGCCGGAGTTTATTCGGCTTGAACCTGCGAATCCGCAGTTCAAACCGATCTTTATCAAGACTCCCGAAAGAATTCAGATTCAGGGTGTCGTAAAAGGCTTAATTCGTAAATATGCCGCCTGAGATCAAGTTAACAAAAGCTGAAAGCGACGTTGAGTTTCTCGGCTTTGCGCTGGGTGACTGCACTGTCGACCTGGAGCCTGCATCGGCCAAGTATTTGCGGGTGGTCCATGGCACGGCGCTCGAGTTGGCGGTTCACAATCAATTTGGTGCGGATATCGGCGGCTTCTGGTTATTGTCTCCTCAAATAGATCAATTACGCCGTCTCCCCGAATATTACTCACCAAACGAAGCCGCGCTGGTCGAGTTTGCAATTGAAGCCTATCTCGCCGCCCAGATTCGCGAGTTCAACTTGATCTAATCAAGGGTCGTTTGCGAGACTTTGGGTGGCAAACAAATAACTAAAGCGCCGAATGGCCAAAAATTCCCAAATAGAATGGACGCATCACACCTTTAATCCATGGTGGGGTTGCAAGAAAGTTTCTCCTGCTTGCGACCATTGTTATGCGGAGCTTTGGGCTAGACGTATGGGCCATGATCTCTGGGGCGCAGACTCACCACGACGTTTCTTCGGCGAAGCGCATTGGCGAGAACCTCTAATCTGGAACGA
>DATEWS010000562.1:0-5487 GCA_035257785.1 Pyrinomonadaceae bacterium | reverse complement strand
TACCGTTCTCCCTTCGTAATCCGCAACAGAAGCTTCTGCTTGCCGAGCGAGCGGCGCGTCCATGACAAACTCGAGCATGAGAAGCTGATAGGCGCCGCCGCCAAGAAACGAAGTTACAACTCCGAACGTGCGCTCCTTGGGATCATCGTCCGATAAGGATTTGACCATGAGCGTCTTCTCCCTGGGGCGAAGTTTTCTTAGCGTGCTGCCGTCAAAAGTAGAGTGAAAGGGCGTTGCCTCATCACTCCCACTTGGGAAAAACACACCGCGTGCGGATATCTTGACTTTAAAAGGATTGTTAGCTGCAAGTCTCGACAAACTCACTTCGCCTTGCGCGACAGGGCTATGAGTTGCCATAGCGCCCACACCTCGATAGTCCGCTTTGTAAGTCAAACTTTTGACAGCGCGCATTGCTTGCGCAGCCGCTCGCAAGACTTTTCTAGGGTCTTCGGTATACGCACCTGACCCCGGTCCGATGCGTTGCCGCTTTTGTTCATTCGACTGTTGATCGCGTGATGTTTCCCGTTTCTCAGGCTGTTGAGGACACAGAGACGATAGCAGGTTGAGTAGCACGAGAAGGCTCGCGAATATCGGACTCATCACCGTTCATTCTCCTTTAACAGAGAAATCATAAAAGACGCGGAAGAGATTTCCGTAAAGATCGGAGGCCGTGAACTCGTGTAGGTTCCATGGCTTTGACTCCGGAGAGGAAATGATTTTGGCGCCGGCGGCATTCCAGATGTGGTGCAACTCATCCACCTCTTCTTTGCTGTTGAGATTGAGCCAAATGATCACTGGCGCAGTGTTGCCATGTTGCGTGCGGAAGGCGGAGTTTGTGAGGAACATTCGGCATTCTCCCTTTGAGATACCGGCGATGCCGCCATCCGCGCCGCCCCAATCGATATTGAAGCCGAGTTTGTGTCGATAGTAATCCAGGGCCGCGTTCATGTCAGTCACAGGTATCTCGGGCACCGCAGCGGGAAATTCATTGTTCATTGAAACTCCTCTCTCAAACTCAGCTCACGTCTCAACGCGTGGGCCAGAAGATCAACGGCTTCTTTTGTTTGAACTGCCAGTCGCAAGTATCGCTCGGACGACCCAATCTTGTTACTGCATTCGCGCACCATCAAACCATACTGCTCCAACAACCGATCCCTAAGCTTGCGCCCTGATACCTCGCGTGGCAACTCAACGTAGAGAAAGTTCGCCTGTGAAGAAAACACTCGCAACCCCGGAATTTGTTCCAGTTGATTCAGCATATACGTTCTGTCTTGTGCGACAAGTGTAAGGCTTTGCAGGAATTCGTTCTTAAACTCCGACAGCGTTTTGAGAATGTATGCGGCCAACCCGTTGATGTTCCAGAACGGCAGTTCGGATCTAAGCATCTGCGCCGCTCGCGAATTCATTGCAGCGTAGCCGAGTCGAACTCCATGCCAGCCCAACGACTTACCAAGACTCTTAACCACCACGAGGTTCTCAGCTCGCGGTATCAAGGTCACTGCGCTTTCGAGGTCTGCAAAGTCAAGGAACGACTCATCAATCACAATCAACTCAACCTGCGGCAAACTAAGTACAAGCTCTTCAATCTCGCCCGCCTCGAACCATGCACCCGTTGGATTGTTTGGATTTGAAATCACCAACATTCTTACATCAAGCTCGTTGACGCGCGAAACTAATTCGCCAACTTCAAGACGAAAATTCCTGCGGACGTCATGCTCGATCGTATGGAGCGGAATGCCTAATTCGTTCGGCAAGTCGGTCCAACGGCTAAACGTGGGAACCGGTGTGAGTATTGGACCACGAGTAAGATGGCACAGGCGAGTAATGATCTCGGTCGATCCATTTGCCGGCACGATGCACTCGGACGGAACTCCGGCGATTTCCGCAATGTGTTTCGCATGCACTTCCGCATAGTCGGGATAGTATCGAAGGATTTCAGGCAAACGCTCGCTGATGCGTTGGACCATTTGCGGGGGCGGAAAGTGCAGATTAACCGGAATGCAAAAGTCGAGCAGTGGACCTTTGTAAACCGTGCTTTCTTTGACCGAAAAAAAGGATGGGTTGTGCGAACGCACGTTAAAGAGATCTGCGACTGTAGTGTTACTCATATGCACTCTCCTGTAATTCGACGTGTAACCAGGAAATTTCTTCCATCAATTTGTTTTGGGTTAAAGGAGGAGAGTGGTAATGCTTCGTGATGGCTCAAAACTCCGAAATCACGTAATGAACGAGCGGGAGAGCGCTGACTTGCACGCACATGAAAAACTTAGCAGTCGCGCCCGCCTAAATGCTACAATCCGCCCGTGCCTATGATTGCCTACTAAAAAAGTTACTGCGGTTCTGTGAACCTGACGCGCATTAGGCTGGTCTCCACAGCCAACGCAGTAACTATCCCCAGCTCTCAATTCAATACAAACATCCATTAATCGCTGGTTGCAGTCTGATCGCAGCCACATCTTTAGCTGGAGAAAACATAATGAACGTCGATCTGACAACCTTGGGTTGGAGTGAGTTCTTTGAGGCGAACTTTAAATCATATGCAGAACAGGGCTACACGTGCGGCCGAGTGGCGCTCGAACACAAGAATCTCTTTCGTGTCTACACTCAACACGGAGAGGTGCTCGCGGAAATTTCCGGCAAACTGCGGCACGAAGCGACGAGTCGCCGCGACCTGCCCGCTGTCGGAGACTGGGTCGTGTTTCGCGCTCAGTCAGAACAGGACAGAGTGATGATTCATGCAGTCCTCCCGCGCAGGACAAATTTTGCGCGTAAGATTGCCGGCTCACGCACTGAAGAACAGATCGTTGGCGCGAACGTTGACACGTTGTTTCTGCTTACATCGCTGAACCAGGATTTCAGCCTGCGCAGGATGGAAAGGTATCTTATTATTGCGTGGGAAAGCGGCGCCAATCCGATCATAATCTTGAGCAAGTCGGATCTATCCGATCGAGTGGCTGGTCGCATTAATGACGTGCAGGCCGTTGCGCGTGGTGTGCCCATTCACGCGATCAGTGTTGTCACGGGAACCGGACTTCAGGACCTCGCGCAATACTTCAAGCGCGGGCAGACGGTTGCCCTCCTGGGTTCGTCCGGCGTTGGCAAGTCAACTCTGATAAATTATCTCGCCGGCGTCGATCACTTGAAAGTTCAAACCGTGCGCGAGCACGACGATCGTGGAAGACACACGACCACTCACCGCGAACTGGTTGTGTTACCAACTGGCGGACTCGTTCTCGACACACCAGGCATGCGTGAGTTGCAACTGTTTGACGGTGGGTTGCAGTCGGTCTTTGATGATATCGAGGCGCTGGCCGGGCGCTGCTTCTTCAGTGACTGCCAACACCAGGACGAGCCGCGGTGTGTGGTGCGTGAAGCTTTAGCCGCGGGAACGATCGACGCTGAACGATTTCAGAGCTACGAGAAGTTACAGAAAGAATTGAAATACCAGGCTCGAAGAAGAGACAAACTGTCGGAGATTGAAGAAAGGAAGAAGTGGAAGAAGCTCTCGCGTCTCGCATCTGAGCGCGCGCGCCTGAAGCGGCGTTAGATACGATGCAAACAGTTCCAACACAGCAAGTGCCGACCACTGCGAAAGCAAGTCTGCTGCAACGACTGTGCGGAGCTCTGTTCACGCCAGTCGATATCTCATTCCTCGTCGCGTTCCGCATTCTCTTTGGCGGCATCATGCTGTGGGAAGTTTATCGCTACTTCACGCATGGCTGGATCGCGCGTTACTTCGTCGAACCTGCTGTCACTTTTTCTTACTACGGTTTCAGTTGGGTGAAGCCGTGGCCCGCGCGCGGGATGTATATTCACTTTTTCGTACTCGGTTTGGCAGCCGCTTGCGTGATGTTGGGATTCGTTTACCGCATTGCGGCGCCGATCCTGTTTCTGACTTTCACATACTCGTTTCTGCTGGACCAAACACGTTATCTGAATCACTTTTACCTCGTCTGCCTGATCAGTTTTCTGATGTGTTTTCTTCCGGCAGAGCGCGCGTTTTCAGTTGATGTGTTGCTCCGCCGGAAGATTCGCTCGGACGTAGTTCCGGCGTGGACATTGTGGTTGCTGCGCGCGCAAGTCGGCATACCATATTTTTACGGCGGCATCGCCAAGCTCAACAGTGACTGGATACATGGCGGCGAGCCAATGCGATCCTGGTTACGACCTTTTACTCGCATACCGCCGTTGGGCCATGTCTTTGCCGCGGATTGGGTAGTTTACAGTTTCGTAATCGGCGGATTGCTGCTCGACCTGCTGGTGGTGCCGTTGCTGCTGTGGCGACGCACGCGGCTTTTCGCTTTCGTAGCGGCAGTTTTATTCAACCTCACCAACGCGGTGATATTCGACATCGGCATCTTTCCGTGGATGATGCTCGGCTCGCTCATGCTTTTCTTTTCGCCTGACTTGCCGCGACGCATTGCGCGATCGTTTCTCGATCCGGAGTCGTCACAAGCGACGGTGCCATCAACGACACTTGCGCAAACTTGCCCGTCGCTAACCGGCTCGCAAAAAATAGTTGCCGCACTGTTGGCAGCCTATCTTGCGTTCCAGTTTATTTTCCCGCTGCGACATTATCTCTATCCGGGCGACGTGAGTTGGACGGAAGAGGGACACAACTTTTCGTGGCACATGAAGTTACGAACAAAGGGCGGCGAGGCAGTGTTTACGGTTACACATCCGCCAACTGGGAAAATCTGGACCATCAAGCCGCAGGATTATCTGAAATCTCATCAGGTGACGAAGATGAGTACGAAGCCGGAGTTGATCCTGCAATTCGGGCATTACCTTGCTGATGAGAAGAGGCGTGAAGGTTACGATAATGTTGAAGTGCGAGCGCACGTGATGGTCTCACTTAACGGCCGCCAACCGCAGTTGCTAATCGACCCGAACGTAGACCTCGCTAAAGAACAAGTGAGCTTGTTGCCCGCACGCTGGATAGTGCCGCTGACAACACCACTCACATCGCGACAGGCAAAATAACGCCGAAGGCGTTCGCTTATTTCACCTGGTGGTTGACAACCCTGGGAAACTTCTACGGCAGTGCCCTGGCGGCTTCGAGGACCTGTTCGGGTTGTGCGATCTTGAAGAAATTCTCAGTGATCATTCGCCAGCGGATTGTGCCGGACGAGTCGAGCAGGAACTCCGCCGGACGCGCGATGTCTTTGCCGCTTGCTAACTCGTGCGCGTGAATCAGATCGTAGCGGCGAATGACCTCGAGTTTCGGATCGGAGAGAAACGTGAAAGTGTATCCGGCCTCTTTAATCATGTGGACGCGAGTGTTCTCGGGCGAGTCAACGCTGATTCCTACGATACGAATTCCAGCCTCGTTAAACTCATTCAGAACCTTCTCAAAACTTCGCAACTCGAAGTGACAATTCGTTCACCAATAGCCACGGTAAAAAATCAGCAGCACACCTTTTGCCGGCTTGTTGTTAACCGGCTCAGACAACAACTGCGCTAACGTGACCGGCTTGTCATTCGAAT
>DATEWS010000561.1:0-2968 GCA_035257785.1 Pyrinomonadaceae bacterium | reverse complement strand
CAGCCGCAGACGATCGCGAACTTCGGCACTACGGAAACGCCGTTCGAGATCGCGTTGCTGCTCGATACGTCAGGCTCGACGCGCGACGACGTCGCCTTGATACGTGCAGCCGCGAACAGTTTTATCGCGGCGTTGCGTCCGGGCGATCGCGTCGGAGTAGTGGCGTTCAATACAGCAAAGACAGTGGACAAGCCGATTGCAGCAGTTGAAGTGTTAACACCTTTGACTGGCGATCGCGAGGCATTAAAAACCGCGATCGAGAATCTGGGCGCGAGCCAGGGAACGCCTTACTACGACGCGCTCGAACGTATTGCCGACAATATTTTTCGTGAACCGCCTAGCGAAGAGGTGCGTGGTCGCCGAGCGGTCGTGGCGTTGACTGACGGTGTTGACTCGTCAAGCAATTCGGATTTTGTCACCGCGAAAACGAAACTATCGCGAGTCGGTGTCGCTTGTTATTTCATTCAAGTCAACACCGAAGACTTTGTTGAAGATCGTCTGATGAAGGACTGTAATGACGACGGCCAGCTCGCGCTTTCACAGCGCCAGATACAGCGTTACCGCGAGATATTTTATCCGAAAGCGAAGGCTGAGAATTTCAACAGCTTTTGCCAGATGGGGCCATTCGAACGAATGTCGATCAGTCGCGAGCTTTACAACCTCGCGCGACGCGAGATGAATGATCTTTCTCGCGTTTCAGGTGGCAGAAGTTTTGTCGCGGCGACACTGGCCGATGCACGCGCCGCGTTTGCTCGTGTAGCGGAAGATATAGGCACGCAGTACAGTCTCGGTTACTATCCAACCAACAAAGCTCGCGATGGAAAGTTTCGTTCGATCAAACTCGAAGTGCGCGGCTTGAAAGATAAAGCAGTCGTCCGCGCGCGCGATGGATACTACGCCCCAAAACAGTAAACCTTAATGCCCTCTTTTAACCGTGTCTTACTAATCGTTTTAGATGGCGCAGGCATTGGAGCAATGCCTGACGCTCCGGATTGGGGCGACGCCGGCGCCGATACTTTTGGTCACATACTCGAGTCGCGGGCCGTGCGACTTCCAAACCTGCAACGTTATGGACTCGGCAACATTCGTCCGTTGCAAGCGCTGCCGCCGTTGGACCAACTCACCGGGTCGTATGGTCGTTGTGCACTGCGGTCGAATGGTAAAGACACGACCACAGGTCATTGGGAGATGGCGGGCATCGTTTTGGAGCGTGCGTTTCCGACGTATCCGAACGGATTTCCGGCTCCGGTGATCGATCGCTTTATTAAAGAGACTTCCGTTCCCGGCATACTCGGCAACTTTCCCGCTTCCGGAACTGAAATCATCAAGCAACTCGGCGAAGAGCACGTTAAGTCTGGTAAGCCGATCGTCTACACGTCGGCCGATTCGGTATTTCAAATCGCGGCGCACGAGGAAGTGATCCCACTCGACAGGCTTTACGAGATTTGCGAGATCGCGCGACGCATACTCGATGGTGAACACAAAGTGGGTCGCGTGATTGCGAGGCCTTTCCTGGGCCAACCCGGATCGTTTTATCGCACGGAGAATCGTCACGACTATGCGGTGCCGCCGCCGCGCGAGAATCTGTTGCCGGCACTTGCAGACGAAGATCTCGATGTCGTTTGTATCGGGAAGATCGCTTCGATTTACGATTCGATGGGCGTGACTCAGGACCTGACCGCGAAGAACAACGAGCAATCGATCGACCAGACGATCAAGGCGCTGAATGATTCGAGTCGCGGATTGATCTTTTCGAACCTCGTCGACTTCGACATGCTCTACGGTCACCGCCGCGATACTGAAGGCTACGCGAAGGCGCTGGAACATTTTGATTCGCGGCTTCCCGAGATCGAATCTGCGATGCGTGCTGACGATGTGATGATGATCACCGCCGATCACGGAAACGACCCGACATTCCGCGGATCGGATCACACACGCGAGTACGCGCCGTTGCTCGTTTACGGCAAGACCGCACAACCCGGAGTCAATCTCGGCACCCGCGACTCCCTGTCCGACATCGGCCAGACGATTGCGGATAACTTCGGATTGAGATTAACCAACGGGAAGAGCTTCCTAGACAGTATTAGCCACGGATAACACGGATTGAAATCCGATTCTCTCGGTGTTATCCGTGGCTTATTTTATTTAGCGGTGAGGCTTTTGTAGATCGTCTCGACCCAGCGGTCGGTTTTGATGAAGCCTGTGCCCCAGGGTTTCCATTCGTCGGGTAGACCCTCGCTCTTGATCTGGTCCAATGTTTTTCCGGCCGCAATCTTGCCGCGCACGATCTCGGTCGTTTGTTGCAGCATCCGATGGTAGCTCTTCAGATCGTCGAGCGTTGAGATTGGACCATGTCCGGGAATCAGTTTGGCATCGGCGGGGATCTTCGAAACGAGTTCGCCGATGTTCTTGATCAACCCTTCTACCGACCCACCACTCTCGAGATCCACGAACGGAAATCGTCCCGCAAAAAAGTCGTCGCCCAGGTGGACCACGTTTGAAGCCGAGAAAAAGATCACGCTGTCGCCGTCAGTATGTCCGTGCGGGAAGTGGATTGCGCGAATGTCCTCGCCGTTGAAGTGCACTGACAACGACTGATCGAACGTGATCACAGGCAGCGCTTCCTTCGGAGACGCCGGCGTGGTCGTGTTGAAGACCGTCGACTTCTGTTCAGTCGCGAGTCGCTTGCGCACGTTATCGTGAGCGATGATCGTCGCTTCTGGTCCAAACGCGATGTTGCCGCCGGTGTGATCGCCGTGCCAGTGAGTGTTCAGGATGAATTTCAGTTTCTTGTCGGCAATACCCTTGAGCGCCGCCCGGATCTTATCGGCGAGCGGAGCAAACTGATCGTCAACAATCAGAAGGCCGTCGTCACCGACGGAGACGCCGATATTTCCGCCCGCACCTTCAAGCATGTAGACGTTCCCGGCAACTTTTGTTGCCTTCATCTGGACCTTGGAAAAGTCAG
>DATEWS010000560.1:0-5067 GCA_035257785.1 Pyrinomonadaceae bacterium | reverse complement strand
GCTGACGTAGCCAGTTTCATCAACTCCATTGCGCCCGCTAGATCGCCCGTCAACCAACGCACGTGCGCGGCTCGTGCGTACGACTGCAAATCAGGTCGTAGATCGACCATCTTCTGATATGCGGCGGCGCCCTCGCGAACTTTGCCCTGGTCGATCAAAACGTCGCCGAGCACGCCGTAGTCAAAGGGTCGTTCACGCTGGCGTATGAGTTCGCGTGCGGTGCGCTCCGCTTCCGCGAAGTGATGCAGGCTCTGCAAGGCATGTGCGCGCAACAACAATGCGTCGGGTCCATTCGCGCCACGTGCTTCCATGCAAGCGGCGCACTGTTCCGCGAGCTTGTAGAATCCCGCATCAAAAGACATCCGCGCCTTCTTGATAAAAGCCCATCCCAATCTTTCAAGACCAGAGCTTGCTCCATTTAGAATCAGTGCCTGTTGCTGGGCGATCTCCTGATCGATCGGTTTATCGACACGCAGCGGCGCCAAAACCAAACGGCACGACTCAGGCGGGGTCAACGTAGCCGTCTGTTTTACCTTTCTCTTGCCGGCGGCGACGCCAAGCACAACGAATAAACTTATGAGCAACAGAATCGTTGCTTTCCTCGTCGTTATAACTCGCACACCAATCCCTTTGCTGAGACCGCTTGTCTCAGCCCTTTCAACTCAAACTCTTCGACTTTATCTGGAGTGATCTACGAGCGAGGATGACGTTGTGGATTTACTGTGAGAGAAGATCAGAGCAAGTAGTCAGCGTTACCTTGTAGCTGCCATCGCTCAATGCCGGACGTCCTTTGACTATCAAAGCATTCGCTTGCGAATCCCCGTCCAGCGCACACAGTTGGCGTGCAAGCTGGCGATACACTCTGACCTCCGGATACGGTGGTACGTTCAACTCTGCTAACGACCAATCGTAAAAAGGAAGCATCAACTCACCCCGGCCTGTTCTGAACGTAATTTCCCTGGCTGTCGCGGGCAAACGATCGCGCAGAGTTTCGCTGATACGCATGACTCCAACCGGTGACTTCCCCGAATAGAGCGCGCCAGCGAGATATAGATCCCATGCGCCAATAAAACTCAGCGACGGCAATAAACCACAAATCAACATCGCCGCCTTTGGCAAATAATCTCGCCGCCCGCGTAACAAATATTCAAACGGCGTTTCATCGTTACGCCAGAACAGAATGACTGTGATCGCCAGCATGGCGACATTCCATGGCCAGACTACAGTGTTGAGTCGAGCGGCGATCAATGTGACTAAGATGATCGCGTGCATGAGACAGGCCAGCACCACAGCGACCCGTCGCGTTCTCCGTAGCAACAAACCTACGCCAATCAGCGCCTCACAAATCGCGATCGCGATCGCGATAGTCGTCAAATATTTCGACGACACACGAATGCCGGCTGATTCAACCAGTGTAGGTACAACTTCATTAACGAACGTCCAGCTTACTTTTTGTAAGCCACTCCAAAAGTATAGTGACGCTATGACAATTTGATTTGCGGCGAGGATTGCCTTCTGGTTAACCGCACCCCGCAACACAAAGACAAGCGACGCGAGCATGATTGCGTACTGGTATACCCAGGGCTGCAATCGTGTCTGGTCCAGAACGACAAGGGCGATGGTGAGTAAAACACTCGCCACGAGATACCGACGTGCATGTACTGTGATCGCTGACAGTATGAGTGTGATAACAATCGCGATCGAAATCACAAAATCCTGATGCAACGTTAGGCTCGGTACGATCGGCGCGCGCGGAAAACTGCGTCCAGGATCGAACCACAAGTGTGGCGACATCAGCATCCCGCAAATAAACGCGACGGGTACAACGATCCGGAGCCATCGCAAACGTGCGGTCAACATCGTCGTCACGGACGGGGTTCTTCGAGGAGTTTGACGATCGTGTCCATTTTATAGTTCCGGGCATACGTCAAGGCGGTGTTGCCAAAGCGATCCTTGATATCGATCGACGCACCCGCCTTCAGCAGTAAGTTCACCAGGGTCGGGCGAGCTCTCAGAACGGCGATCATTAATGGCGTTTGTCCATTTTCGTTAACATCATCGACAGAAGCGCCTGCGGCAATCAAAGCGGGAACTAGATCTTCTCTGCCGTAGTCCACGGCATACAGCAACGCAGTTCGTCCTTTGCTGTCTTTCGCGTTGACGGTAGGGCCGACGTCCCCCTCGATCAGTGCCTGAACTAATGGCGTCGAATATCTCTGCACGGCCAGCAGCAAGGCTGTTTGTCCGTCCGAATCAATGACGTTAACGTTCGCGCCGTTTGCAATCAGCAGCTTGATCACTTCCGCCTCGGGAGACGCGGGCGCCACATGCATGAGGACAGATTGGCCCTTCGCGTCAACGTCATTGATTCTTGCTCCGTTGGCCAGCAACAATTTGACTGTTTGCGCCGTGTCAGGATTCGGTGTGTAGTAGCCTGCCACCGCATACATCAATGCGGTTTGTCCCAGCTTGTCTTTCGCGTTAATGGAGGCGCCTGTTTTAAGCAGGATTTGGACCGTCTCGTTCGAAGCACCTTTCGCCGCCATCATCAACGGCGTTTCTCCGGCCTCATCAACTTCAGTCACAATTGCCTGGTTTGCCATCAAGACTTTGACAATTGCGAGCGACGAATCTCGCCAGCCGCTGGCGGCGGCGTAGAAAAACGCTGAGCGGCCGTCTTTGTCTTTTGCGTTGAGTGAACGCTTCGCGCCGGAGTTGAGAAGTAAGTTGACCAGTTCGCCTTGATTCTGTCGCGCTGCCAGCATCAGTGGTGTTTGCCCGGTTGCATCCGCTGTGTTGACGTTCGCGCCGGCTTTTATCAATTTGCCGATCGTTTCAATCGTGAGTGCTTTTGGCACTTGAACGATCGCTTTGTTCAGAACTGTTCCCTGATAAGACTGGGATGCGTTAACGTCGGCCCCAGCCGCGATCAATCGTTCGACGATGTCTATTTGCAAACGACCACGAGACACACCTTCAGCAAGGTAAATCAACAGCGCCACACCATTTCGAACGTTGGCGCCTGCGTCCAGCAGTAGTTTGATAGTTTCCGGGTCCCCGGCAAACGCGGCCCATGCAACGGCCGGTACGCTTTTGGCGTCCGCGGAATTCGCACTGACTCCTTCTTGCAGCAGTTTTCTAAGACTAGCGGCGTCACCTCGTTTAGCAGCCAGAAGTAGTAGTTGTTTCTTTTCTTCAGCGGGCGTTGATGGAGTTTCCCGCAATGTGATTCGAACATGTGGACGGTCACGTGATGGCCCGGCGGTGTTCGGGATTTCCTCTGTCAAATAATCGAAGTAAGGTTCATTTGGCACGTAGGGGAAGACAACTCCTTCGTAAGGCAAGTAACCGGCTTTTGTTATCTGCAAGTCGTAATGATGCACATGTTGGTAGCGGTCGAAACGGGTGTTGACACTTCCGTTCTTACCGGTCTTGAGATTGAGTAGTTCTTTTCCGTCTGCACTAGATACACGGACAGTAGCATCTGCCAGGACCTCTCCCGCCGCATCAGCGACTTCCACGAAGAGATACGAGCGCGGTGTGATCTCTTGCGCGTGCGTAGCCGCGGGCCAAACGAAGGCGCAGAGAACAAGGCCAATGAGAGAAAAGGCGGTGCGGACCATGATTGGCGAGTTTGATGCAGAAAACGTGAGACGCGTTCACGTTTGACATCACTCATTCTCGAGAGCGCGGAGGGCGAGTCCCTTGGCTACAGTCGTTAACTCTTCACCGCCTTTCAGTTTGTGACTTCCGAATGTTCTGGCGAAGAAACGACGCACATACGGTACGAAAGAAGATCCTCCCGTGAGAAATACGCTACCAATGTCGTTATAGCTAACGTTATGTTGACTAAAAAGATTCTTAACACACGTCGCGATACTTTGAACGTCAGGTTGAATCCACGATTCGAAACGCCAACGTTCGAGAGTGTCTTCAATGTTCACGGCGGCGTGCGCAAACACGAAGTCGGCGTCTTCGTCTGCTGTCAGTTTAACTTTTGTACTCTCAACAGCACGATAAAGAGCGTAGCCTAAGTTTTCGGAAATGATCTGAATCAACGCGTTTACCTTGTCAGGTTCAGAAGCTTGATTCTTGACCTCGCGAAGTACCGCCATCGTCTTTGGATCTTTGAGAAGAAACGTGCGATGCCAACTCGATAGCTGTGAATACAGCCAGACAGGTACCGGAAGCTGCTTGCCTAATGAAACGTAATGCGAACCCAGACCGAGTTTCGGCGCCACCAGATTCATCATGATCCTGCTGTCGAAAGTGTCGCCGGCGATGGCGACGCCCGAAGTACCCACGACGGGATTTCGACCAGTCCTTTTTCTACCAGGACCAAGATGGGCCAATGTGAAGTCGCTTGTGCCACCACCGAAGTCGCCGATCAAAACTAACTCATCGTGGTCCAGTTGGGTTTCGTATTGATATGCGGCAGCGACTGGTTCTAGTTCGAACGTAACGTCGGAAAAGCCGGCGAGCTCTGCTGCTGATCGGACGCGGTTGAGTGCGAGTGTCTCGTCCGCTTCGCTTTCAGCACCAGCAAAGCGTACGGGGCGGCCGAGCACGACGTTCGTGGCTGACACACCGAATTGTTCCATAACAGTCGTTCTCAAACGCCTCAGGATGATCGCGATCAAATCTTCAAGAGTGTAGTAGCGTCCATTGATTTGTGTGGAGGTGAACAAGCGACTGCCTAGATAAGATTTAATGGAGAGGATGAGTCGCCCCTTGGAGTCCGCTTCGAGATACGAACTTATTGCTTCAGGACCCGCTTTCGTTTCTGCTTTAACTGTCGAGGTTTTGTCCCTCGGTGGGAAGTACAGAATCGAACGGAAACTTGTAGTCGTACCGCCACCATCGGCAAATGGCGCAAGCCTCGCCTCTTCACCTTCCTCCGCTACGGCGATGGCGCTGTTAGTGGTGCCGAAATCCAATCCGACTGTCGTTTTTGTGAGTTCGGTCATACGCGAATTAACGTGATACCCTTCGGGTTATGAGATTTACGTTTCCGATCATGTTTCTGATCGCGTTGCTTGGCAGCGTCGTCGCTGCGCAGGACCCGCC
>DATEWS010000559.1:0-4200 GCA_035257785.1 Pyrinomonadaceae bacterium | reverse complement strand
AACGGTTCTCTGCATCACACTGATCGCTGCCGCAGCCTTCATTATCGTCGCCGTCGATTCATTTCGTCGTTCCACCGTCGCGGCCACGGATCGCAAATCAGGCACCGGTGGGTTCCCGCTGCTCGCCGAGTCACTGCTGCCCGTGGTTCATGACGTAAACACAGCGGCGGGCCGCGAAGCCCTAAATCTCGATGATGCTGCACTGAAGGACGTGAGCTTCGTGAGCTTGCGTGTTCGTCCCGGAGACGACACGAGTTGTCTCAATCTCTATCAACCACGCAATCCCAAGATCGTTGCGCCACCCGAGTCCTTCATTCGCGACAATCGTTTCAGTTTCCAGACCTCACTCGACGAGCAAGCAAACCCCTGGGCCCTTCTCGATCGCGAGTTCGACAACGGCGTCGTTCCCGTCATCGGCGACGCCAACTCACTGACATACGTACTGCACGTGAAGGTCGGCGATGAGCTCGTGATAGATCACTCGAGTGGTCCACTACGTCTCCTGATCGTCGGCGCGCTATCAGACAGCGTCTTTCAAAGCGAGTTGTTGATGTCGGAAAAAAACTTTCTGCGCCTCTTTCCAGAAGAAGAAGGTTATCGAATGTTTCTGATCGACGTGCCCAACAATGAATCGCAAGTCTCAACCACTCTCGAGGATCATCTCTCAGACTTCGGATTTGACGTCGTCTCAACCGAGGAACGACTCGCAAACTTCCATCGCGTCGAGAACACTTACCTCTCGACTTTCCAAATGCTCGGCGGGCTCGGACTCGTGCTCGGCACGTTTGGCATGGGGGCGGTTCTGTTGCGGAACGTCTTTGAACGACGGAAAGAGCTGGCCCTGCTGCGCGCGGTGGGGTATAACTCTTCACACTTCGCAACGATGGTGATTACAGAAAACGTGCTGATGCTGGTTTGCGGCCTGGCAGTCGGATTTGTCTGTGCATTACTGGCGATTGCACCCGTGCTATTCGAGCGTGGCGGGCGGCCGTTCAACACTTCGCTCGGCTTGTTACTGCTCGCAGTGCTGCTATCAGGCGCGATCGCATCGCTCGTTGGTACACTCGCTGCACTGCGTTCACCATTGCTGCCCGCCCTTCGCGCAGAGTAAGTCCAATCCACAGATTACACAGATAGTTTTAATAATCTGTGTAATCTGTGGATAGTTGAAGGAGGTTCCAATGCTTAAACGGACTCTCGGTGTCGTGACTCTTCTCCTGCTCTCGTCCGCCGTGGCCCACGCGCAAAACTGGCCGCAGTGGCGCGGCCCAAGCCTCAACGGCATCAGCGACGAAAAGAACCTGCCCGTTAAATGGACCACCGAAGAGAATGTTGTGTGGAAAACCACGATGCCCGGCTGGAGCGGGTCCACGCCAATCATCTGGCGCGATCGCATCTTCCTGAACGTAGCCGATGGCGACAACCTGTTTCTCTGGTGCGTCGATAAAACCAAAGGCGAAGTGCTCTGGAAGAAACCACTGGGCGGTGGCAACGTCAAGATGCGCAAACAAAACATGTCGTCGCCATCGCCAGTGACTGACGGCCGCAACGTTTTCGTGATGACCGGCACCGGCATCCTCAAAGGTTTCGACTTTGACGGTAAGGAACTCTGGTCCAGAGACATTCAGAAAGAGTACGGCGAGTTTGGCCTGAACTGGGGTTATGCTTCATCGCCGCTGCTCTATGAAGATTCGCTCTACGTGCAGGTGCTGCACGGAATGAGGACTGACGATCCTTCCTACGTGCTGCGTATCGACAAGAAGACCGGTAAGACGTTGTGGAGAGTCGATCGTCCCACGAATGCGATTCGCGAGTCGCCCGATTCATACACGACTCCCGCCCTGCTTCGTTACGGAAAGACGACTGAGATCGTGATCACCGGTGGTGATTGTGTGACTGGTCACGATCCGGCGACAGGCAAAGAACTCTGGCGCGCAAACGGTCTTAATCCCGACAATGATCCATCGTATCGCATCGTTGCGTCGCCGATTGTCTTCGATGAGATAATCTACGCTCCAACGCGCGTGCGACCTTTGCTGGCGCTCAAAGCTGGCGGGCGCGGCGACATCAGCAGTTCACACGTTCTCTGGTCCACGGTTAACGGACCGGACGTACCCACGCCGGTAACTGACGGTAAGTATTTTTACGTCGTGAACGATCGCGGGGTCATGTTCTGTTACGATGCGAAGACTGGTGCTGAGATCTACGGTCAGCAACGGATCAAGCCGGGCACTTACAGCGGTTCACCTGTGCTTGCAGATGGAAAGATCTACGTCACCAATGAAGACGGTTTGACTACAGTCGTCGCTGCTGGTCCAAAGTTTGAAGTGCTGGCGGAGAATCCGTTGAACGATTATGTGCTGAGCTCACCGGCGATCTCCGAGGGAAAGATTTATATTCGCACCGCGCAGCATCTTTATGCGATTGGGAAGAAATAGGAGTCAATCATGAGACGCTCATTAACTATCACCGCCATCATCGGCCTGCTTGCTTTAGTTGCGAGCGCGCAGGAATCGCAACTCGGACGCGTTGAGTTTCCCACGTCTGGCTCGTCAGAAGCGCAGCAGCACTTCATACGCGGACTCGCTGCGTTGCATTCGTTCTGGTACGAAGAGGCGATCGAGGCTTTTCGCGAGTCGACGAAGGTCGAGCCGGATTTCGCGATGGGTTACTGGGGTGAAGCGATGGCCTACAATCACCCGCTCTGGTCCGAACAGGACATCGCCACGGCACGTCAGGTCCTCGCGAAGCTTAAAGAAACTCCGAAGCTGACGGAACGTGAACGCGCTTATATCGCTGCTGTGCGATTGCTCTACGGCGAAGGCGACAAACACACGCGCGACGTCGCGTACTCAGCAGCGATGGAAAAGATCTATCGCGCTTATCCCGACGATCTCGACGCAGCCTGTTTCTACGCACTCTCGCTACTCGGCATCGGCGGTGAAAAAGGTTATCGCTTGCAGGCCAAGGCCGGCGCGATTGCTTTAGACGTCTACCAGAAGAATCCCAATCACCCGGGCGCGGCGCATTACATCATTCACGCGTTTGACGATCCCGATCACGCGATTCTCGCACTCCCTGCCGCGCGTCGTTATGCGAGCATTGCGCCCGAAGCGTATCACGCGCGACACATGCCATCGCACATCTTTCTGCAACTCGGAATGTGGCCCGAAGCTGCTGCTTCGAATGAAGCATCATGGGAAGCGTCTGACGCCTGGATGAAGCGCAAGAACCTTTCGCTCAACGTGCGTGACTATCACAGTCTGCACTGGTTGATGTACGTCTATCTGCAACAGGGTCGCTACAACGACGCGGAGAAATTGCTTACGTTGATGAAGAAAGTGATGTCGGAGTCGACTTACGACAACAAGTTGCGACCGGGATATTACGAGAACAACTACGCAAACATGGCCGCTGCGTTTATCGTCGAAACAGAACGATGGAATTTGGCGGCTGAGATGTTTCCCGATTCAAAACCAAACGCTACATCGGCCGACATGAGCGGTGCTCACGGCGCACACGGTGCTTCCGGCGCGGCGCCGACGGTGCGCATGTCCTACGCAAACCAAACGTTGCCATTTTTTATTCGCGGACTTGCAGCAGCGATGACAGGCTCTGAAATCCAGTTGAACGAACTGGAAGCGCTTCGTGCCAAAGCAGAGCGTGGCAAGTTGATGATTGAAATTAATGAGAGTGAGATTGCGGCGCTCAATGCGTCGATAAAGAAGGACCATGCGAAAGCAATCGAGCTCATGAAGAAGGCGACCTCGCTCGAAGAAGAGATGCGACCTCCTTCAGGACCACCGAGTTTGATCAAACCGACGCATGAATTGTTTGGTGAGATTCTCTTGCGCGCGGGAAAACCTGCGGAAGCAGCGGAGATGTTCAAAGTGGCACTACAGCGCCAACCGAATCGCGCGCGTTCGCTTCTCGGCGCCGCACGCGCTGCGGCGCAGACGGGAAACCAGTCCGCTGCGCTCACCGCCTACGCCGCATTGATGGAACAGTGGAAACAGGCCGACGCCGGCCTCTCGGAATTACGCGAAGCCCGCGATTATCTCAAACAAGCCAAACGTTAGATCTCTGCGGTCCTCTGCGGCTCTCTGCGATCTCTGCGTTTTACGGCGCGGGTAAGACGCAGAGTTCGCAGAGGACCGCAGAGGGCCGCAGAGGTAATTATTTCTCGCGGACGTCGTAGGC
>DATEWS010000558.1:0-3207 GCA_035257785.1 Pyrinomonadaceae bacterium | reverse complement strand
TGAAAAACCTTCCCACCAGTTCGATGCAAACTCATCAATAAGAATTAAAGGCAGCGAAGATCCGACTGCGCGATACGTCGGGCGCGGTGGTCTGAAACTCGAAGCCGCGCTGCGCGGGTTTCAGATCGACGTCACAGGATTCAACTGTATTGACGTCGGGGCTTCGACGGGCGGGTTTACTGATTGTTTATTGCAGAATGGGGCGCGGAAGGTTGTGGCGATCGATGTGGGTCACAACCAGATCGACTGGCGACTGCGTAACGATCCGCGGGTTGAGGTTAGAGAAGGTGTGAATGCGCGTTACTTGAAGCGTGAAGATTTTCCGGAGTTGTTTGATCTTGCGGTGATGGATGTGTCGTTTATCTCGGCTACGAAAGTGTTACCGGCGATCGTGCCGTTGATGGTGGCGGGAGGAGCAATCGTCACGCTGATCAAGCCGCAGTTTGAAGTTGGGCGTGGGGAGGTTGGTGGCGGCGGAATCGTGCGCGATCCGGCGAAGAGATTGCGCGCAGTGGAAGAGGTGAACAACTTTGCGAAGACGATTGGGCTTGAAGTCGTGAAAGTGATTGAGTCGCCGATCGCGGGCGCCGAGGGGAACGTGGAGTATCTGGCGTTTTATAAGTTGTGAGTCTGGTTTCACACAAAGGCACAAAGAGGACACAAAGGCACAAAGAAAACTTTGTGTCTTCGTCGCAGCTTTGTGCCTTTGTGTGAAACTGTCTTATCATCCCGCACCAAACGCATGTCATCAATTAAGCGGATAGGGATAGTCCTTAAACCGCATCAACCTGAAGCCCTCAAGACCATCTGCGAACTCGTGGTGTGGCTGGCGGAGCGGAACATCACCCTGGTCGGCGGCCCGGAGATCGAACGCGAGCGCATCGAGCACCAGACCGGCTGCGGCGTGGACCAGCTCGAAAGCGAAAGGATTGCCGGCCACGTCGATTTAATACTGGTTCTCGGCGGCGACGGCACCATGATCGCCACTGCTCGCATGATCGGCGATCAGGAGGTGCCCGTTCTCGGCGTCAACTACGGCGGCCTCGGTTACCTCGCTGAGTTTCGCATTGAAGAACTCTACACCGCGCTCGAAACGATCCTGTCCGGAAACTACCGTCTCGATCGACGCGTGATGCTTGCAGTCGAACTGAAGCGCGGCGATACGCCACCGCAATTGAGTCGTGTCCTCAACGACGTTGTCATCAACAAGTCGGCACTGGCGCGCATCATCGAGATCGAAGCCTATCTCAACCGGCAGTTCGTCAACTCGTTTCGCGCCGATGGCCTAATCGTCTCGACGCCTACCGGTTCGACCGCTTACAACCTTTCCGCGGGTGGTCCGGTAATCTTTCCTTCGATGAACGCGGTGGTGATAACGCCGATTTGCCCGTTCACACTTTCCAATCGCCCGATCGTCGTGCCTGACGATGATGAGATCGAGTTGTTGCTGAAGACTGACAACGAAGAAGTAGCATTGACGCTTGATGGGCAAGTCGGCTTTCCATTGAAAGTCGAGGATCGTGTCGCGATTCGTAAGAGTCGCACGACTTTCAATCTCATTCAGCCAATGAATCGAAATTATTTCGACGTTCTGCGCGACAAACTACGTTGGGGCCGTTAACTACATGCCTGAAGAAAACGACAAAAATAAACGACTCGAACGAGACGCGTTCGAACGCGAGATAGCAACCGACCTCGACGAAGAGACGCCGGATAAGCCGAAAGGCATACCGCTGCACACGAAGATCCTGGCCGGACTGGCGCTCGGCGTGATTGCGGGCGTTACTGTCAATCGTGTATTCGGCGGCGATCATCCAACTGTGGTTTGGGTAGTCGACAACATCACTCAACCAGTGGGCCAACTGTTTCTACGCCTGTTGCTGATGATCGTCGTGCCACTCGTGTTTTCATCGCTCGTGGTCGGCGTGGCAGGCATCGGCGACATCCGCAAGCTTGGGCGCGTCGGTCTGAAGTCGTTTGGTTATTGTCTGGTCATCTCGGCGATTTCAGTCGTGATCGGTCTGACGCTCGCAAACACGATCAAACCCGGACGACGAATCGATCCGAGTACGAGTCTAGCTTTGCAACAGCGTTACGCGAACGATGCGACGAAGACTGTCGAAGCTGCGAAGCAGGCGAGCAGTGCAACACCGAAACCGCTGATGGCAGTGGTCGAGACGATCGTTCCGAAGAATCCGTTCTTCGCGATCTCGGGCAAAGAAGACCCGAACATGTTGCACCTGATGTTCTTCGCGCTCGTCGTTGGAATCGCGATCACACTCCTGCCCGTGACGGTGACTGAGCCACTGTTGCGCGTGCTCCAGGGCATCTACGAGATCACGGCCAAGATCATCGAGATGATCATGAAATTTGCGCCGTACGCGGTCGCGTGTTTGCTTTTCAACAACACCGCGCGCTTCGGCCTGGATCTGTTGCAAGCGCTCGCGTGGTTTGTGTTGACGGTGCTGCTCGGTTTGTCGCTGCATATGTTTGGCGTCTACTCGCTCTCGATCTACTTCCTGTCACGTCTCTCACCGATCGAGTTTTTCCGGCGCATAAAGACGGTGATCCTGACTGCGTTCTCGACCTCGTCGTCCAATGCGACATTGCCGACCGCGCTGCGAGTGTCAGAACAAAATCTCGGCGTGCCGCAGGAGATAAACAGCTTCGTACTGACTGTCGGCGCCACTGCAAACCAAAACGGCACGGCGCTATACGAGGGCGTGACGGTGTTGTTCCTGGCCCAACTTGCGGGCGTCGATCTTTCGCTGGGCCAACAGCTAATGGTGGTCTATCTCGCGATACTCGGTGGCATCGGCACTGCGGGCGTGCCGTCAGGTTCCATTCCTTTCATCATCGGCGTGCTGGTGACGATCGGAGTGAATCCTGCTCTGATCGCGATCATTCTGGGCGTGGATCGTATTCTGGATATGTGTCGCACGACGCTCAACGTGACGGGCGACATCACCGCGGCAACGTACGTCGCGCGTTCCGAAGGCTACGAATTATTGAAGCCGCACGAGCCCGCGCTCGCGCACGCAGGGGTTCCGGTTGCTGAACGCGGCATGGATTGAGATCTCTGCGGCCCTCTGCGGCTCTCTGCGGCCCTCTGCGTTAACAGTTATACTTAACGCAGAGAACGCAGAGGGCCGCAGAGAACGCAGAGAACGCAGAGAACGCAGAGAACGCAGAGAATGCTTTAGTAAC
>DATEWS010000557.1:0-5389 GCA_035257785.1 Pyrinomonadaceae bacterium | reverse complement strand
CAAAGTCTCCGTTCCGATTGAGAACCCGACGAGACCCGCAGCCGTCGCCGCCGCCGGACCCGCCGAAGAACCACTCGACCCTGTCTGCGCTTCGTCAGGTTGCCAGGGATTGCGCGTGACGCCCGCGAACCACCGCGCACCCTGCGCGAGTGCGCCCATCGATAACTTTGCGACCAGCACCGCGCCCGCTTCATTCAATCGTTCAACCACAGTCGAATCGTAATCGATCGCTTGATCGCGATACGGCTCGGCGCCCCAGGTCGTCTTGATTCCTTTCGTCGCGAACAGATCTTTCGCGCCCCACGGGACTCCGTGCAATGGACCACGATACTTGCCGCGCTTGATCTCGGCGTCGGCCGCAGCCGCCTGCTTCAGTGCAAGGTCTTCAGTGAGCGTCACGACGCAAAGCAGCTTGTCTCCATACTTCTTCAGCCGTGCAAGATACATCTTCGTCAGTTCGGTCGAGGAGATTCGTCGCGTGCGAATCAGTTCCGCGAGTTGGGGCACGGTGGCGAAGGCAAGGTCTTCGACACCCTTGAACTGCGGCACATCAACCTTGCCGAAACGAAATTTGATTTTGGGTGCGTACAACTCCTTCCGCGCGCGCGCCGGATGAAACGCAATCGCGGGTTCGGTGTCGAGTGGTACGTCGATCTTGCGAATCGTTTCGTACGAGTCGAGGTTACGATTGACGCCACCAAGAGCCATCGCTTCCTGCGCGTCTGTGAGCTCGATGCCGATTAGTTTCTCCGCCTGATGCATCATCTCTTTGGTGATGCGCGGTGCGGGTGTCGGCGACGGACTCGGCGAAGGCGTCGGCGATGGTGACGGCGTCTGTGCTAAACCATCCAGGGGCAGCTTCGACGCTACGAGACCAGCAGCGCCAAGTGCCGGCAGGCTCTTGACGAAATTTCGTCTGGCGATGTTTGCTTCATTCGCTCGTGGGGTTTTAGTTTTTTTCTTCATTTGTTTTTGGGGTCAGATGCAGATGGAAATGCACGCAGAGATTACCACCGAAGGTATCAAGTATGCAGGCTCAAAACTAAAACTTCTGCCTCACATTCTTCGTCTCGCTAAAAAACTCGAACCGCAAACAGTGTTCGACGGATTCTCGGGCACGACGCGCGTATCGCAGGCAATAGCGCAAGCGGGCTATCGCGTCATCGCGAACGACATCGCCGTCTGGTCCAGGGTGTTTGCGGAGTGTTATCTGATGAGTCCGTATCCACGCGACCATTACAAGGATCTCATCGATCATCTGAACGCTTTACCCGGGCGGCACGGTTGGTTTACCGAGCACTACGGAACATCAGACGGTTTGAAGAAACCATGGCAACAACACAACACGCTCAGGCTCGACGCGATCCGCGAAGAGATCGAAAAGCTTAGCGGCCTTGAAAAGGCTGTAGCGCTGACGAGTCTCATCCTGGCGATGGACGAAGTCGACAGTACGATTGGACATTACGCGTCGTACCTGAGCGAGTGGTCGCCACGTTCTTATCGCGAGATGAAACTCAGATTGCCGCGGATCATTCCGAAGATTAAAGAGCACGTGGTTTATCAAGCGGATATTTTCGACGTCGTCTCCGCGATCGACGCTGATCTGGCGTATTACGATCCGCCATACGGTTCGAACAACGACAAGATGCCTCCGTCACGCGTTCGTTATGCGTCTTACTATCATCTCTGGAGTTCAATATGTCTTTTCGATAGACCACCGCTGTTCGGCAAAGCAAAGCGACGCGCCGATACATCCGATCCGCTAAGCGCATCAGTGTTTGAAGATTTCCGTCGCACCGAGGCGGATCGTTTTGTCGTCGTCGAAGCAATCGAACGATTGTTAAAACTGACAAAGACGAAGCACATCATTCTGTCTTACAGTTCGGGCGGTCGAGCCACGGCCGAAGAACTGAACGACGTGATCAGAAGCTCCGGAAAACTGCTCGAAGTCGTCGAAATCGACTACCAGCGGAACGTGATGGGCGGCATGCGCTGGACGCACGAATGGGTGCGTGACGCGGAGGACAAGAACCGCGAGTTCCTGTTCCTGATTGAGAAGTAATTGACCACGAATTGTCGCAAATAAACGCGGATTCTGATCCGCGTCCTTCCGCGAAAATCTGCGGCTAATATGATAGTCTTGAGGCACCGAGGTACATCGAAAAGTTGAGTCAGCAAAAACCCGATTTATCGCAAGTTATTGCCGAAGAATTCGGCGCCAACGCCACCTACGTCGAGGGTCTGCTCGAACGGTTTCGCAGCAACCCCGAGCTGGTCGACGATTCCTGGCGCTCCTATTTCACAGAATTGGTCGGCGACGGCAACGGCGCCACGCCTGCTATAGCTGTTATACAGGCCACTCCCGCCGCCGCAGCTCCAGCTCCCGAATCAAAACCAGCAGCGACAACACCAGCGCCGCAACCCGAAGGTGAAGCAATTACACTGCGCGGCCCGGCATTGAAGATCGTTGAGAACATGGAGAGAAGTCTCTCCGTGCCGACCGCTACTTCCGAACGCAGAATTCCCGTCAAACTCCTGGACGAAAACCGTCGCATCATCAACCAGCATCTCGCTGAGAACGATCGAGGCAAGGCCTCGTACACACACCTGATCGCGTGGGCGATGCTGCGCGCGCTCGACACGTTTCCACAACTCAACGACGGCTACGCTGAAGTCAACAACGCACCAACACGCGTGAAACGAACGAGCGTTAATCTTGGTGTCGCAATCGATCTGACGAAGAAAGACGGCTCGCGCACGTTGCTCGTTCCAAACATCAAGAACGCAAACAGTCTCAGCTTTTCGGAGTTCCTGACCGCTTACGACGACGTCGTCAAACGTGCGCGCGAAGGCAAACTCCAGGTTCCGGATTTCCATGGCACGACGGTCTCGTTAACCAACCCGGGAACGATCGGCACTGTGGCATCGATTCCCCGTTTGATGGAAGGCCAGTCAGTGATCATCGCAACCGGTGCGATTGAGTATCCCGCCGAGTACCAGGCGATGGCTCCGGAGGCGCTTTCACAACTCGGCATCAGCAAAGCGATTACAATCAGCAGCACTTACGATCATCGCATCATTCAGGGCGCGGAGTCGGGTGCGTTTCTCGCGCGCGTGCACGAGTTCCTGATTGGCAAGCACGACTTTTACAAAAACATCTTTTTGGATCTTGGCATTCCGCACGTCTCTCTGCGCTGGAATCTCGATCGCAATCCGTTCTTTCTTCCGGGCGATCAGGTTCGCGAGCAGACGTTGAAAGAAGCGCGCGTCATCGAGTTGATCAATGCGTACCGCGTGCGTGGTCACTTGATCGCGGACACCGATCCGCTGCACGCGCTCCCGATTCTCTATCATCCCGAGCTCGACATCGAGAACTACGGCCTGACGATCTGGGATCTCGATCGAACGTTCATCACGGATGGACTCGCCAACCGCGAGAGCATGACGCTTCGAGAGATTCTCGACGTTCTTCAGCGTGCTTACTGCGGCAAAGTCGGCATCGAGTATCGCCACATTCAAAGTAAAGAAGAGAAGCAGTGGATTCGCGAGCAGATCCGACGCCAGTTTGTCGAGCCGGAACCGATTCCGGTTGAAGTAAAAAAACGGCTGCTCTGGAAGTTGATCTCCGCGGAGCAGTTTGAACGTTTTCTGCACACAAAGTACCTCGGACAGAAACGATTCTCACTCGAAGGTTGCGAAACGATCATTCCGTTGCTCGACAGGCTCATTGACGGAGCCGCCGCGCGTGGCGTGGAAGCGATTACTTTCGGCATGGCCCACCGTGGCCGTTTGAACGTGCTCGCAAACGTGATCGGTAACTTGTGTGAACGGATCTTTGCGGCGTTCGAAGGTTCGGTGCATCCGGAGTTTCCTGCGGATGAAGGCGACGTGAAATATCACCAGGGTGCGATCGGTGAACGCGTGCTCGACGACGGCCGTAAGGTGCACTTGTCGCTTTCACCAAATCCGAGCCATCTCGAGGCAGTCGATCCTGTTGTCGAAGGCATGGTCCGGGCAACCCAGGACGAGATGATGAGCCGCGGCGCCACACGCGAACAAGTCATCGATCTCGCACTTCCTGTGCTGCTACACGGTGACGCAGCTTTTGCGGGTCAGGGCGTCGTGATGGAGACGTTGAATCTCGCCGGTCTGAAAGGTTACCGGACTGGCGGCACGATCCACATCATCATCAACAATCAAATCGGATTCACGACTTCGCCCGAAGCTGGTCGCTCCACTATCTACTCGACCGACGTCGCGCGCATGACACAGTTGCCCATCTTCCACATCAACGGCGACGATCCCGAGGCGGCATATCGGGTTCTACAGATCGCACTCGATTATCGCCAGGAGTTCAACAAAGACGTCGTGCTCGACATCATCGGTTTTCGCCGTCTGGGTCACAACGAAACTGACGAACCGAGCTACACGCAGCCGCTTATGTACGCGCGCGTGAAAGCTCATCCCGGCGTGCGCACGGTGTACGCCAAGCGGCTCATCAACGAAGGCGTCGTCAGTGAGGAAGAAGTCAAGAACCTGATCGACGAACGCGTGCGCCGGTACGAAGAAGCACTCGCGAACGCGAAGCGCAAGGTCGCAGAAGAACCTGTGCAGTCGCATTCGCGCGTTGAAGAGCTGGACGGCTCCGAAGTGATTCCAACCGGCGTCTCAGCGGAAACGATCAGGAGCATCGCGCACAAGATTGCGGTCGTGCCCGAAGGATTTCACGTTAATCCGAAGATGGTGGGCCAACTAGCGCGACGCGCGAAGATGGGCGACGGCAGCATGCCGCTTGATTGGGCGTTTGCCGAAGCAGTGGCGTTCGGATCGCTCGTGCTTGAAGGCAATCGCGTGCGTTTGAGTGGACAGGATTCCGGTCGCGGCACGTTCAGCCAGCGTCATGCTGTTCTGTTCGACACGCAGACAGGCAAGGCTTGGGCGCCGCTCGCTGAGTTGCGATCCGAAACGAATCCCGATGCGCGTTTTGATGTGTACGACAGCTCGTTATCTGAAGAAGGCGTGCTCGGATTTGAATATGGATACACGGTGGTCGCGCAGCAGGCGCTGGTGTTGTGGGAAGCGCAGTTTGGTGATTTTGGTAACGGCGCGCAAACGATCATCGATCAATACATCGCCGCTTCGGAAGATAAGTGGAAACAGCGTTCGCGGCTCGTGATGTTGTTGCCGCACGGTTACGAAGGACAAGGACCGGAACACTCGAGTGCACGGCTGGAAAGATATTTACAGCTATGCGCCGAGAACAATCTACAGGTTTGTTATCCGACCACACCGGCGCAGTACTTTCATCTGCTGCGACGACAGGTGCGACCAGGAATGGAGCGGCCGCTCGTCGTAATGACTCCGAAGAGCCTGCTTCGTCTGCCGGCGG
>DATEWS010000556.1:0-11248 GCA_035257785.1 Pyrinomonadaceae bacterium | reverse complement strand
CTGATACTTCGCGGTATTTACCTTCGCTTCGGCGACCGCAAGTTGTGCGCGCGCCGCCGCGAGTTTGGCTTTGCAAACTTCGAAGCGTTCTTTAGCGGCGTCGAAGTCAGGCTTGGTGATACTCTGCGTTGCAAACAATGCCTCGGCTCGTTCAAAGTCGAGCTTCGCTCGGTCGTAACTCGCTTCCGAATCCTTGAGTTGCGCGCGGCTGGTCTCAACTGACGTGATCGCTTCTTTCAGTTGCGCGTTGTTTGTATCCAATGCTGAACGCGCTTCGCCGGTTTGCGATTTCGCTTCGTTGACCTTCGCGGCGTAGTCACTCTGTCGTAGTTGGGCCAGCACTGCGCCTTTCGCTACGATGTCCCCTGCTTGTATATGACGGCCCTCAGCACTCTTGATCGATTCAACGTAACCACCGACTTTGAACGCGATCTCAACTTGCGAACTCGGTCTGATACTCGCCGAGTAGCGCACGACGCTCGCGCCGGTATGCGTCTCGACTGTCTTCACTTTCACAGGCTTGACTGTTTTTTCCTGTCCATTGGTCTTGCAACCTATCGTCAAAGCGATAAGCGCAACTGCGGTAATGATGAGTACTAATTGTTTGGTGTTCATTTGTCTTCTCCTATCGCTTTTTCGAAATCTGCTTTTGCGGTCCAGAATGCGAGTAAAGCTTTCTGGTAGTCGTAATCTGAATTTGCTAAAACGGTTTGCGCCTGGAGCACGTCTTTCAACAACACTGCATCGAGGCGGTACTTGTAAGTGACGAGTTGCACGTTCGCGCGCGCCTGTGTTTGGGACAGCTTCGCCACTTTCAACATCTGGCGAGCTTCCTGCATCTGGCGAAAGTGAGCATTGACTTCCATCACCACCTGGCTCTCGGTATCGAGCAAAGCGTTGTTTGCCTGCGTGATACTCTTTTCTTTGTCGGCGACTTCGTGTTTCCTGCGGCCCCAATCGAAAACTTCCCAGTCCACTTGAATACCAACGCCACTCAGGCTGCGCGGCACGAAGTTCGAATAGCTGAACGTGGTGGCGTAATTGACGGTCAAACTTACGTCGGGGATGAATTCTGATTTCTTGATGCGCTTGTCGAGTTTGGCCTGCTCGACTTTCAACTTCGCTTCACGAATCTCAGGACGATGGGCCAACGCTCGCTCGCGCGCGGCGAGCAAATCTGTTTCGCGCATAACCGCCAAAGCTGTTTCCTCTCCACTGCTGACGGCGAATTCGGTACGTACGTCGCGTCCAAGCAAGTGGTTGAGTTGCTCTTTCTGCGAAACCAATTGGTTGTCGATCGTCATCAATTCGTACTCGGCTTTAGCAAGTCGTGTTTGCACATCCATGAGCTCGGTTTTGAGCGCAACTTGCTGAATCACGTATTCGCCGGTGACGCGATCGAGTTCGCGATAGAGCTTGATATTGGCCTCGGCGGCCTGCGCGGCGCCTTGCGATTGCAGGATCGCGTAGTAGGCGCGCTTGACTTCGTTTACGAGCGCTTGTTCCGTCGCACTTAATTGCGCGCGGGAAATCTCAGTCGCTGCTTCCTGTTGTTTGATCTGAAGTTTGATCCGGTGGAGCTGCGACAGCGGTTGGACCAATTGGCCTATGACGGCCGCGGTCGGTTTGGTTGAAGACGTAATCACGGTGTCTTCATTCGGTATCGGACCGGACGGGGTGACGCCAAACACGCCCTTTTCGAACGTCGTGTCGAAGGTGGTGAGCGGTTTGGAAACGAGTGCGTTCATCTGGAAACCCGGCAACATCCGTGTGCGTGCGCCGGCGGTGCGCTCGTCGTTCTTCTCGATCTCGAGCCGGGCATTCTTTGCGGAACGGTTGTTTATGAGCGCCTGGTCGATGGCTTTGTCGAGCGTCAGTGTTTCCTGCGCTAACGTTGTTGAAGCGGCGGCGAGAAGTATCGCGGCGGCTAGGAAAAGTGTGAATTTGGAACTGATAAGGCCACGCATTGCGATATTCCTTTCTTTCGACTTGTCTGAACCCGTTTGGGGCAGCGTCAAGATAGAAAATCGCCGGGTGTAGTCGCATATGCCGAAAGATACATTTCGCAGGTGTATTCATCAGGAGCAGGAGCAGCAGTCAGGAGCAGTACAGGAGAAACACCTGCTCCTGACTGCTGCACCTGCTCCTGTATCTGCGGCGAAAAATGACATAAACTGACGGTCCCCATGAGTTCCCCTGCACCTAGTTGGGTCGGTCAACGACTGACGACCAAGCTGTACCTGCCGCCCGCGCGTCAGACGCTCGTGGAACGTCCGGTTTTGCTCGATGAATTAAGTGAAGGTTTAAGGGGTAAGCTGACTTTAGTCTCGGCTCCTGCCGGGTTTGGCAAGACCTCGCTCGTAGCTGCCTGGCACAAGCAGTGTGAAACGCCGCTCGCCTGGGTTTCACTCGATGAGGAAGACAATGAACCGCTGCGCTTCCTCGATTACCTCATCGGTGCGCTCCAGATGGTCGATAGCGATCTCGGTGATGAGAGTGCGGAGTTGCTCAAAAAATCGGCAAACTCGCCACCTGTGAAAGTCGTCCTCACTTCGCTGCTCAACGAGATAAATGCTTACGACAAAGAGTTTGTGATGGCGTTTGACGACTATCACGTCATTCACGAACACGGCATTCACGACGCTCTTAGTTTCCTGATTGAACGCCTCGCGCCACACGCTCACTGCCTCATTGCGACGCGCAGTGATCCGCCGTTTCCACTCGGCCGTTTGCGCGCTCGCGGTGAGTTGAAGGAACTGCGCGCCGGCGACCTTCGCTTTGACAAAACCGAGGCTGCCTCGTTCCTGAACGACGTGATGAACCTCGAACTAACGCCCGCCGATGTGGCCGCGTTGGACGACCGCACTGAGGGTTGGATCGCCGGCCTTCAATTATCAGCACTCACGCTTCAGGGTAGGGACAACCGGTCCGAACTGGTGAAAGACTTCGCCGGCAACAATCGCTTTGTTCTCGATTACCTGTTGGAAGAAGTGTTGAATTGCCAGACCGAGAAGGTCCAGGACTTCCTGTTGCGCACTTCGGTTCTTACGCGCCTCAACGGATCACTCTGCGATGCGCTGACTGACGATCAGACGAGCCACGAAACGCTCGAGCAGTTAGAACGCGCGAACCTGTTTCTGATCCGTTTGGACGGTCGTGGCGAGTGGTTTCGTTATCACCACCTGTTTGCCGATCTGTTGCGGTTGAAGTTGAAACAAAAGCAACCGGGCGCACTGCATGAGTTGCAGCTAAAGGCGAGCCAGTGGTGCGAGGCGAATAACCTGACGGAAGAGGCGATTCACTACGCCCTCGCGGCCCACGCGTGGGACCACGCACTCGATTTGATTGAGCCGATTGCGTTTCACGAGATCAGTATCGGTGGTTTTCAGCGCTTGAGACATTGGGTCGAGGTGATTCCTGAGACTGCACTCAGGGCGCGCCCGCTGGTTTTTCCGTTCTACATCCCAGCGCTGATTTACAACGAAGAGTACGACAAAGCGGAGAAGTATCTTCAGATCGTCGAGACCGGCGAAAACGAGCCTTTGCGGACGAAACTGATGTGCCTGGTTTGGACAACGCGCTCGATCATCGCGGCCGCGCGTTGTCAGCCGGAGAAGGCTGAAGAATACAGTCACAAAGCGATGGAGTCGCTGCTGCCCGAGGACATCACGCAGCGTGCAGTGGTCATGCAGTCACGGGTCCGGTTTACCGGTTTGCACGGTGATACCCGGGAAATTGAAAAGGTGCTGCGAGAGGCGTTGCCGGCCTACCGCGAGGCGGACCACGTTATCTTTCAAGTGTGGGCAAGAATTCTTTTGGGACTCTTGCGCCTGCTTCAGGGACGCCTTCGTGAGGCTGCGGAAGAGCTCGAAGGCGCGCAACAGTTTGCACGCGAACATCTCAAGACGCGGCCTGAAACACTGCTCTACACTTACATCTCTTTGTGCGACGTCTATCGTGAACTAAACGATCTGGAGACCGCAAAAACTCACCTCAACGATGCGCTGACACTCATTCGCCAAACGGGACGCGAGAGTTATTCCGGCTTTGTCATGGAAAACATGAAGAGCCTCGCGTTGATGCTGGATTTATGTAAGGACAGCGCCGAGGCGGACGTTCTGATCGACCAGTCGCTGCGAAGATCCAAGCGTCTTCGAAACGAGCCGCTTGAGAAGCAGTTGGAAGCTTTGAAAGTTTTCATGGTCCTGCGGCGGGGCGAGGAAATTTCGCCCGCGAACCGATGGGCGCAGAGTTCGGGACTAGGTGTTGACGACAAAATCACGTACCTGAACGAGTTTAACCACCAGGTCTTTGCGCGTTGGCTGATTGCACGTGGACAAGCGAAGCAGGCATTGCCGCTGTTGAATCGTTTACTCAAGGCCGCACAGGACGGAAACCGGGGTCGAACCGTCATCGAGACCCTGGTCTTGCAGTCTCTTGCGCACAATGCGTTGGAAGATGAAGCAGCAGCCCTGAAAGCGTTGGAAGCTGCACTGGTATTGGCGCAGCCGGAACTATTCGTGCGCACGTTTATCGACGAAGGCGAACCGGTTTCGAAGTTACTGCTTGAGTTGCTGAAACAAAAAGGCAAGCGTTGGGAAACTGAAAAGCCTGAATTGCTGCGTTACGTTGTTAAGTTGAAAGATGCGTTTGGGCCGAGTGCGCCGGTGCCGACTGCGAAGATGGCGGTTACGGAAACTGAAGCACTGCCGTGGTGGTATGTGGAAGATCCGTTGAGTGAGCGTGAGTTGGAAGTTTTGCAACACGTCGGGCGCGGGCTATCGAACCAGGAGATCGCCGATAAGCTGTTTCTGTCCGCGGGAACCGTGAAGCGCCACATGAGCAACATCTATCAGAAGCTCGACGTTCACAGCCGCACGCAGGCCCTCGAGCGCGCGCGAAGTCTTAAAGTGTTAATCTAAAAAAGCAGTTTCACACAAAGACACAGAGCCAAGACACGAAGGCACAAAGAAGAGCTCTCCTTTGCGCCTTTGTGTCTTGGCTTTGTGCCTTTGTGTGAAACGGCATTTATCCTTTCTTCTGTGTGTCTTTCAAGAATTGTTTGACCAGCTTTTCCACTGACTTGCTGATCTTCTTCTCAACTCCTTTCATTTCAAGAGTACCGCTTGCGCGGCCGCGCCAAATCACCTGATTGCTCTTCGCGTCGATGAAGTCGACCATCAATGTGCCTTCTGAATACTGGTTCACGCGAATATCGCGACCGCCGAACCAGCGTGGTGGTCCATAACCGAAATCCTGAACGTTGACCTTGTTCTTCGTCGTCACGTAGTAAGCAATCACGAAGTCAGCCTTTTCACTTTCCACCTTGAAACCGTTTGCCGTTAACTGCGATTCCAATCCGTTGCGGATGCGACCATCATTCAGTGTGTCGCTTGCCAGCGGGTCCGTCGCCGCACGTCGCTGGTCCACGAAACTGAAGGTTTTCAAATCCGAGAACCTGAAGCTGCGGTCATAATCCGACTGCACCGACTGCGCTCCTGCAGAAACAGCCATCAGGCCAAACAGCATCGCCAACATACTCATCAACTTAATCGTTTTCATCACTCTCTCCTTTTTAGTTTTAGTTAGTAAGTTATTCATCACTTCCAAGGTATTCGTAACCAAAGTTTTCCATCGTCAGCGTCAACTCTTCGTCCGGATAATTGACGGTGGAACGCGCTATGTAAGTTGGACCATCCGGCAGGTCTTTGAACTCAGTCACAATCCGCACCGGCTTCGCATCGAAACTCGAATTGATCTCGATCCTTCGTTGCCGGCGTGTGTTCGCGTCGAGCCAAATCACCATCGAATCGCCCGACTGCAACACGTTTCCTGCTTCGAGACGCAGCAGCGGTTGCGGCGTGTTTGTTTCCAGCGTGACCTTGGCCGTCTTCATAAACTCCTGCATTTTTGCGGGCGGGAGCTCACCGTACGACTTCGCCAGCCGCTGCAACGCCTCGATCAGTTTGGTCGCCTCTTCCTTCTTCTTTTTGGCGACCATGCCGCGAATGCCGAACTTCGGAAGCTTTGTCGATTGTTCTTCGATCAATAACTGCACGACTTCTCCGTTCGCGGCGTAACGACTCGAAAACAACTTCGTATTTTTGATATCCCCGTCTTTTCGTATCTGCGTTTGCGATTTCCACGTATATTGCTGCAACGCAACCTGGTTCTGTTTCATCGCTTGCGCGAGTTTTTGTTCCTGTTGTTGTCCGTGGGCCATGGACCAGGAACAGAGCAGTGTTAACAGGCCCGCAACTTTCATCATTGTCGTTTTACCTCTCATTGTTGTTATGCAACCGTTCGCAGTGCGAGCCGGTTAGCTCTCCTTTCGTTTATTTGGTCCAGAATCAGATCAACTGCCAACGCCGTGCCGCGCTCGGCGCGCACACGACTACCAACCTCGCGCGCAGCTCGCGCGTAGACCGGATTACCTAAAAGCTCTGTCAGTTCACTTGCTACTCGTTCGGCTTTGTAGAGATTGCGAGTAATGTTGCGCGCAACACCGAGACGTTCAACTCTTGCGCCGTTGTCCGGCTGGTCGGCTGCAAAAGGCACGACAAGCATCGGGATTCCGGCACGCAAGCCTTGTCCGGTTGTGCCTACGCCACCCTGGTGGACCATCGCCGCCGCGCGCGGCAACAGCTCACCAAGAGGTGCGTAGTTGACCGCGATAATGTCTTCGGGAAGCGGATCTTTCGGCTTGTTTTCACCGACCAGCAAAACAGCGCGTCGTTTTAGTAACTTCGCGGCTGCAATGCTCTCGCGATAAAAATCACCCGCCAGATGTACAGCGGCAGATCCGAGCGTGAACACGATTGGCGCCGGGCCGCGGCCGAGAAATCTCAGTAAATCGATGTCCGGCGGCGCATTGTCTTTCTTATCGAAGATTGAAAATCCCGTTACGAAAGTGTTGGCCGGCCAGTCTGACTGCGGCGGACACAACATGTTCGAAAACAGCGCGAGATTGAGATCGGGCGCAAACTGTCCTCCGAATAGCGCATGTTCTCCCTCGGGCAAACCGAGCTCAGCGCGCAGGTTGTCGATCTCTTTCAACCACGGGCTAGACATCGCCTTCACGAGGTTGATGTAAAGCCGCGCGAAAAACGGTCCACCGCTGAGCACTTTATGAAGCCACGGCATATTTGGCGGAACCCACGGATCAAACGCCGACCATATTGAAGCGGGCGCGAGCACCGTTGAGACCCAGGGAATGCGGCTCTTCTGTGCGAGTGGTGGTCCAGCCAGAACGATCGGATGCGTGACAAGCAGGTCGGCGTCTTCAATGGCGGCGCTCAGATCCTCGTACATGTCGCGCAACGCGGGGATGAGCATGCTTTTGAACAGGTATTCCATCCCGCGATTTGGATCGACGACGCGTTCCATCATCTCGAGATACTCGGGCGTCCCTTGTTCCGGCATGTCCGGCCGAATCGAATGAAACTCGATACCGAGCGACTCGATCTTCTGCCGGTAAATATTGCTGGTCGCAATAACGGGCTCGATAAACCGCTTCTTCATTTCCAGCGCGAGTGCGATATACGGATGAAGATCGCCCAGGGACCCGATAGTCGCCATCACGACGCGATTTCTCTTAAAAGTATTCAATTGATGATTCCTCCTAATTCGTTTCGGTAACTTCCCCAACGCGGCGTGAAGATAGAAGACAGGCGGGTGTAAGCGCATATCCCAAAAGACACATTTTCTGGTCAGCGTTTATTCGCGTGGATCCGCGGCACAAAATACATCTTTCGGGACATTACGCTGGGTTGGAATTACCGTAGGCTTGCAGCATGAACACACTTACTACAGACGTAATCATCATTGGAGCGGGGCCGACGGGGCTTTCGCTGGCCTGCCAGCTCATCAGGTATGGAATCAATTTTGTCGTCGTGGAGAAGAACGAGACCGTGACGCCATATTCAAAAGCCATCGGCGTTCAGGCGCGGACGCTCGAGATCTACGACCAGATGCAATTGGCCCAGCCCGCGATCGAGCGAGGCACGATTGCCAGTCGCGTCCGTCTGATCGAAGGCGGCGAGGTCCGCGGTGAGATGCACCTCGCAAACTTCGGCAGAGACATGAGCGAGTTTCCTTACATGCTGATGCTGGAACAAAGCAAAAACGAGGAACTCCTCTACGAGTTTATTCGCAGTCACGACCGCGACGTGTTCTGGAAGACCGAACTCGAGAGTTTTTCCCAGGACAACGGCGGCGTGACTGCCGAAGTGAAACTACCGTCAGGCGAGTCGCAAACGATCCGAGGAAAGTATCTGGTCGGTTGTGATGGGTCGAAGAGTGCGGTCAGGCACGGTCTTGGATTGACGTTTGAAGGCAACACTTTCGAACGCTTGTTCTATGTTGCCGACGCGCGCGTTGATTGGGAGTTGCCGCACGATGCGCTGCACGTTTGTCTAGCGCGCGAAGTGTTCGTTGCATTCTTTCCGATGCCGGGCGAAGACCGCTACCGCATTATCGGCACGTTCCCGGAAAGTAAAAATCAGGAAGAAGGCGAAGTGGTCTATGAGGAAATCGAACGCGAAGTAAAAGAACAAGTAAAACTATCACTCGATATTTCCGACGTGCGCTGGTTCTCGCTTTACAAGGTCCACTCGCGACGTGTGAACAAGTTTTCCGAAGGCAGATGCTTTGTCGCGGGTGACGCTGCCCACATTCATAGTCCCGCCGGCGCGCAGGGCATGAACACAGGTATCCAGGACGTCTATAACCTCGCGTGGAAACTAGCATTCGTGATCAAAGGCGCGGCCAGCGAATCATTGCTCGACACTTATAACGAAGAGCGACTCGCAAATGCGAAACGACTGCTCGACACCACTGACCGAATGTTTGAGCTGGCCGCGGGGTCAAGCTGGCTCATGAGTTTTATTCGCACGACTATCTTTCCGCCAATCGCCGGATTTGTGTCGACTTTGGAGACAGTGAGCAAACGTGTGTTTCCGTTGATCTCGCAAATCGGTATCAACTATCGCGACGATTCGCTGAGCGAACACACTGACGACGGGTTAGAAAATGTCGAACCGGGAGATCGTCTTCCTTATTTTCTGGTCGATGGACAAAGCATCTTTGACAAGTTGATGGCGCCGAAGTTTCACCTGCTCTTGTTTTCAAATGGTGAAACCGAGTGTCCGAACTTAGGTGATCTGATTGACTGTCATCGCATTCGCATCGATGAGCGTATTAGCGAGATCTTTGGAACAGACGAAGACTTTGCTGTCTTTTTACGGCCTGACAATCACATTGCATTCATCTCGTCGGACATTTCGGCGGAGCGGATCGAAGAATATCTGCGGGACCACAATTTTTATAAGGTCTTAAATCATGATTAAAGAAGAATTAGACAGAACGTTTTACGAGATCCAGGTGAAGGGTTATCTGGATGCGCGGTGGAATGAGTTGTTCGACGGCATGGTGATTGGCTGGAAGAGCGGCGTCACCACCATTTCGGGCATGGTAGCGGACCAGGCCGCGCTGCATGGATTGCTGGCGCGCGTGCGCGACCATGGGTTGGTGTTGATCTCGATTAAGTCGGCGTCTCCTGAGCAAACGTGATCCAGAAGCGATTGACGTCGCGGATAATTATTTCTCGCATGCCGTAGAAGGTGTCGTGTGGGTGTTCGATAATGTCGACGCGATCCTTGAGACGCTCGTAAAGTTCGTCAACATCGTCTGTGTAAACGTAGAGATCGACTTCACGACGCCTCTTATCACTCGTCTCCCCACCCTGGTTGAACATTACCTGCCCATCGCCAAACGACATGATGGCAAAGCTCAATCCGTCAGGTGTTCCATTGTCGTAGGTCGCGAATGTTTTGAAGCCGACACTCTCGTACCACGCAACAGTCGCGCGCACATCGGGGACGTGGATCATTGGGACGACGTTCCTCGGCATTTCGTGAGCCTTCCTTTACGTCAGAATAGTTTCACACAAAGGCACAAAGTTAAAAAGAAAAGGCGCAAAGAAGATTTTCTTTGTGCCTTAGGTTTTTCTTTGTAGCTTTGTGTGAAACCTCCTGTGCTAGAATTCGCCGCCGATGACGCCGACAGAAACCCAGCGCCTTGTATCGCTCGATGTATTTCGCGGTATCACGATCGCCGGAATGATCCTGGTGAACAACCCCGGCTCGTGGGAACACATCTACTGGCCGCTCGAACACGCGGCCTGGAGCGGCTGGACGCCGACCGATCTCGTCTTTCCGTTTTTTCTTTTCATCGTCGGCGTCTCGATCACACTCGCGCTCGGCAAGCGTCTCGAGCTCGGCGGCAGCAACCGTGATGTGTACCTGAAGATCATCAAGCGCACGCTGATCATCTTCGCGATCGGTCTCTTTTTAAACGGCTTCCCTTATTTTAGACTCGCCGAGTTGCGCATTCCGGGCGTGTTGCAGCGCATCGCTGTTTGTTACTTCTTCGCCTCGATCATTTTCCTCAACACGAAGGTCCGAACGCAGATCGCAATCGCCATCGGGCTGCTGTTGTCTTATTGGCTGCTCGTGAAGTTTGTTCCGGCTCCGGGTTTCGCCGCGGGCGATCTGACAAGGGAAGGAAGTTTGCCTTCGTACGTTGATCGCACAGTTTTCGGCGCGCATGTTTGGGCGCAGGCGAAGGTTTACGATCCGGAAGGTCTTCTCAGCACGATTCCTGCGATTGCGACAACATTAATCGGAGTGTTGACAGGTCACTGGTTGCGCACCGAGAAAACGCGTTACGAAAAAGCAGCCGGCATGTTTGTTGTCGGCGCGATCTGCGTCGCTATTGGCTGGGCGTGGAACGCTTTCTTCCCGATCAATAAGGCGCTATGGACGAGTTCGTACGTGCTTTTCACAGGCGGGTTGGCCTTGCAGTTTCTGGCGTTTTGCTATTGGCTGATCGACATCAAGGGTTATCGACGCTGGGCCAAACCGTTTGAAGTCTTCGGACTCAACGCGATCGCGTTATACGTCGTTGCCGACCTAATCGCTTCATTATTGGGATTGATCAAAATTGGCGGCGGAGATTCGCTTGGCGGATGGATCTACGATCACGCGTTTGCATCCTGGGCGTCGCCAGTTAATGCTTCACTCGCGTTTGCGATCTGCTTCGTGCTGGTTTGCCTCGGACTGATGTGGATCCTTTATCGCCGCAGGATATTTCTCAAAGTCTAACTCTCGAGATTCCGTTTCGCTTCGTCAATCAACGAGTTGTTGTTTTCATAACTCAGCGCCTCTCTGCTTTCTGGCGGATACTGGTG
>DATEWS010000555.1:0-5119 GCA_035257785.1 Pyrinomonadaceae bacterium | reverse complement strand
GAGCCTGTCGTTTGACATGTACTCCCACCAGCATTCGCCAGCCACTTAACTAACCAAGTTCATAGTTTTCAATCACGCCGATCCAGTGATCGGCGTTCAGGTTTCCGTTTGCAAACTCCGCGATCAGTTCAAACACCTGATCGGAGAATCCACCGATGTTCAGAATGTCGCGACGTTCCTTCACCTGCACCGTGCCATAAGGCTGAATGTCGATACAGACCATTCGCGCCCCTGGATTGCGGTTGCGGAACTTGGACCACTCCTGCATGGTCGCCGTTGCACTACCACCGAAACGACCGTAATGCGGAGCGTCGACCCACGACTCGTTATCCGAAACGTAGATGACGAGATCGCCTTTCGCGTCCTGCTTGTTAAGAAACGCAAGCGGCGCGCTACAGTTCGTTCCACCGCAAGGCAGCTTCGCGAGCTTCTCGGCGTTAGTCATCACGCTGTCGCGCGGATTAAGGCGAACCTTAACCACGTTCGACTCAAACGGAATGACCTCCGCATCCGAGTTCTTGCGCAACACAGTCGCTGCGACGAGGGCGGCAACGTCAACACAACGCACAGTAGAAGTTGAACCCTTGCGATATCCGGTCACGGGCGAATGCATCGAACCCGAGATATCAGGGAAGACGTAAACCTTTCCCGGAAACTCCGGCACGTTCTTCGTTGCGATCTCCATCGCATCCTGCAACGCATTCGTTACTACAAGCGGAATCTTGTTGTTCACGTACGCCATTTTGTAAGCCATCATGAGCTGATACGGAAACACACGCGCTTTTGCGATCTTCAACGGATCGCGCAGGCGCTCTGCGATCAGTTCAGGCATGCCTGGCTCGTCGAACACGCCGTGACGCGCGAAAGTGTTCAAATTCATACGCGTCATCTGCCATGGCGCGCGTCGCGCAATCGCGGTCCATTCCGGTTTACCCAGGTTCAGTGCAGTTAGCATCTGAAACGGCACGTCCGGAACATCCTTCGACTCACCACGCTTGAAGGCTTCGAAGTCACGCACGATCTCGGGCAGCTCATCAACCGCACGACTGCGATCGATGAAGTAGCCAAACAACGCTGCATGATTCGCGTCCTTCGGGCGCGGGTGGACCATCTTCACGATGTCCGCAAGCGATGGATCCTGTCCCACGTTTGCTTTGAACAACGATACCGGATCGCGTGCATCCAGCCACTCACGCACCAAACGCTTCGGCGCAGTACCCAGCGACTTACGACCAACAGCTCCCGAGCGCATGATCTGGACGAAGTTGCGCAGCATCTTCGCATTGTCGATTACACGCGGGAACACCTGGGCCAACAGCGCACGATCTTTGGTCGACAACACAGCGCAAAGCAGTGCCGGCATGTCTTTCATGTGACCGCGCTCACGGCAGAAAATCGCAGCCTTCGCAATGAACTCCCCGTCGACTTTCTCGCACAACTCGAGCACCTGCGCGAGCTGTTCGTTTGCGTCGGCGTAGAAAGTTCTGTTCAGGCAGCCGGTCGCCGCGTACTGCGCCAGGCGACGCTTTGGTGAAAGCGCGTAGGCCGGCGCGTGCTCTTCGTTGAGCGCGTCAGTTGCCGGCAGTAGTTTGCCGGCTAGTGATTTGAATAGTGCCTTGTTTGCCATTGTTACCTCCCCTCGAAATACCTTTTGCGAAAAAGCCGGCAGGGGCAGTTAACAGGAGCAGTAATTACCTGCGCCTGAAACCTGCTCCTGCCCCTGTCTTAGCGACCCGCTCGCTCGCGTTCCACTCTCTCCCGCACGTCACGATCGTCGTAGACATCCATGAAGAGATACTTGCGCCATTCGACCCGCGCCTCCGCGTAGTGACAAAGCACCACCCGCTCGAGCTTCACGCGGAGCGCACTCTGCGACGTGAGCAGCGGCATACGCGCCTCAGCCGGCGTGCGATCGCCCTTGCGGTTGTTGCACGCCACACACGCAGTCACGACATTCACCGGCGAGTTATCTCCGCCGCGCGAACGCGGCAGGATGTGATCGAGCGTCAACTCACCAGCCGTTCTCTTCTCGCCGCAGTACTGGCAACGAAACTTGTCGCGCATGTAAATTCGCAAGCGCCTCATGCTCGATGCCTCACGGCGACGACGAACGTTGATGTAAATGCGCCGGCGGATTACCGACGGCACGGGAAATTCGGCTCGGGCCGAACGAAGTACGCGATCGCCGTCGAACTCTTCGACGGAAACCGTGTTTTTGAAAACCATGATCACCGCTCGCGCGACACTAACGGTGCCGAGCGGCTCATAAGTTTGGTTTAACAGCAATACTCGTCCATCGAGTGCCATTACCCGGCACCTCCTTTCGGTTATTTGTGGGGCGAGGAACTTTTAATTTGGAGTTCAAGAGCGGCCGGTGAGGAAACTGACTTCGCAAGGTACGGAGTCACCGCTCTTGAAGATTAATTAGTCGAGAAAAACAACGTTGCGTGCGCCTGGCGCTTCGCGTTCAGTGTTCATCAGCACGCGATGCCATTCGTTGAGCACGATTGTTTTGTGATCCGGATGCCAGACTCTGCCGCGGACGTAAACCATCGGTTCGCGCATCATTTGCTTAAAGCCCCAGCTTTCCGCTTTTGACAACGTCGGCAGTAATGCACGGTAACGAGCATCAGAGATGCCCTGGGGGTAACGAGGAGAAACCCAAACCATCTCTCCGCCGGTACGGTACAGGTGCTGGCACATGTGTGATTTGCTTCCGCCACCGCGGCTCAGCGCTTCGTTTCTGAGCACCAGTTTCGGATTAACGCTTAACGCTTCGACCGGAACGAAGAACCATTCTCCCTGTCGCACAAATGCTTTGTTGCGACGACGCAGACGATCCTTCACACGCTTCACGCGACGATTGACAACGCGCCGCACTTCTCGTGGTTGCAATGCTTCCATCGCGCTCACAACGTTTGAGACTGACTCGCCGGGTACTGCACAAACGAACCAGTGTCGCTCATCGTGACCGCACAGAAACTTCTGCTTGCCCCACTCTCTTCGCGACATCAACAGCAGGTGTCGCATGTCTGGTCTAACGTCGATGACTTCGTAATCAACCTGGTCGACTTCTGCGATCCGGATGTCGAAGTATTCGCCCTTACCGTCTGACTTGATGTCGATCCGGTCCTGCTCATTGCTGCCGAAACGACCGATCTTGAAGTGCGTGACTTGCACGCGTGCTCCCATCTCTGCGAATTTCTTCGACAGTAATTTCGTATCCATACGCTTTCTTGATCACCTCCTTTCTTGCGGCCGCAAAAAAGGCACTGTTCAGAAGCAGGGGCACCATGCAGGAACAGGTAAACGTTCGTTTACTTTCCTGCTCCTGTTCGGTGCTCCTGCTCCTGTGCAGTGCCTTTTTGCGGCCTTATTTGTTTAGTGGTTTATCCCTTAACGCAAACCACCTGCTTGATTTCGGCAACAACTTCGACCAGGTCTTCCTGGTTTTTCATTACTGCCTCGATTGATTTGTAAGCGCCGGGAATTTCATCCAGCACGCCTACGTCTTTGCGGCATTCAACGCCCGCCGTCTGGCGTTCAAGATCGTCTTTCGTGAAGGCTCGTTTTGCCGCACCGCGGGAAAGCTTGCGTCCTGCTCCGTGTGAACAGGAGTTGAAGCTCTCTGGCAAACCGCGTCCTTTCACGATGAACGACTTGGCGCCCATTGAACCGGGGATGATGCCGTATGCTCCTGCCGCCGCATTGATTGCACCTTTGCGGGTGACGAAAACGTCTTCGCCGTAGTGCTGCTCGAGCGCAACGTAGTTGTGATGGCAGTTGACCATCAGTTCAGGTTTGAACGACTGGCGATGATTGAACATCTTGTTGAATACCTTCAACAGACGCGCCATCATGATTTCACGATTCTTCATCGCGTAACCCTGCGCCCACTTCAAGTCTTTCCAGTAAGCCTTGAACTCATCGGTACCGGAAATGAAGTAAGCGAGGTCAGGAGCCGGTAGTTCATTCAAACGCCACAAGCTCTTCGCGGTTGAGATGTGACGATCAGCCAGTTCCTTACCGATGTTGCGTGAACCAGAGTGAAGCATCAGCCAAACGTAGTTTTCTGTATCCAGACAAACTTCGATGAAGTGGTTGCCACCGCCAAGGGTACCCAACTGCTTCATCGCTTTCGCTTTACGATCGTGAACACCTTCGTGAAGATCTTTGAAGTCGCTCCAACCTTCCCAGTATGACGATTCGTCAACTGACTCACGGTATTCGCTGAATCCGGTTGGAATTGCTTTTTCGATCTCCAGGCGCAGCTCCTTCAACTTACCGTCGAGGATGCCGCTCTTGAATGGTGTCTTGACGGCCATCATGCCGCAGCCGATATCCACGCCGACCGTTGCGGGAATCACTGCATCCTTCGTCGCAACGACAGAACCAACCATGCTTCCCTTACCGAGATGCGCGTCGGGCATCAGCGCGACGTGCTTGAACAAGCATGGCAGGCGCGAAACATTGCGCAGCATTGATTGCTCTTCGATGCTGAACTCGTGGTTGGCCCATGACAGGATCTCGTGCTGAGCTCCGCCGAGTCGCAGTTTTTCGTAAGGCATTGCGAACCTCCTTTCTTTGTAGCGTTTCGTTGATATAGGTCCTATAGGACTTATAGGACCTATTGTTCTTTTGTTTCGCAAAAAGGTATTTCGATTGTCAAAAAACTGAAAGGAGCGGGGCTTTAGGCCTCCGAGGGAAGCTGCCCGCTCCAGACAATTCTCGCGATTTGTTCGTTGAGATTTGGGAGCGGGAGTCCGCTCCCGCTGAATTATTGCTTTGTATCCTGGCTTTCGACGGTGATCTCGAGTCTGAGTGTGCCGCCAAAATAAGTGGAGGGTGACAAGCTCAGACTTAAACCACACACGGCGGCTCGCATCGACCTATTGGGTCGCCGTTTATGTTCAATTTGTGTCCAGCTCGTCTTCATTGATTTACCTCATCGCGCGTTTTTCATCATCCGACCTTCCGCGCGAACGGACGTGTATAAAGTAGTCGGCATGGTCCTGTCAAGATATTTTTTTATCTGGGCCACAAAAAGGCACATAAGGCTCATAACAAAATCCTCTTAGATGATCCCATGACAGTTAGATAGAACAAGTCAGGAAGAGGG
>DATEWS010000554.1:0-12251 GCA_035257785.1 Pyrinomonadaceae bacterium | reverse complement strand
ATCTACATCTCGCCCGAGTCCGTGTCTGAGTTTAATGTCCTGACTAATCAAGCATCCGCGGAGTTTGCTCGTTCAACTGGTGGGCAGTTCATCACTGTGACCAAGTCAGGTGGTAACGACTTTCACGGCGCGGGTTTTGAGTTCTTCCGCAACAAGGACTTGAACGCTCTCGACAATCTGCAAACACTCGCGGGCATAACACGCGATGAAAATCCGCGCTACGATCAAAATCGTTACGGCTTCAACATCGGTGGTCCACTTTACCTTCCGCGTTTCGGTGAAGGCGGACGTCACGTCTATCCATGGAGCGGTAAGAACCGGCTCTTCTTCTTTTTCCAGTTTGAACAGACAAACCTGGGCCAGGCCGCGTCGCCGGGTAACGTCTCTGCGCCGACCGCGGAAGGTCTCGCGATACTTCAGGGGCTTTCCGGTATCTCGGCAACCAATCTCGCGGCTTTCAGACAGTTCGTTCCGGTAGCGCCGGCCAACAACGCGGGCACAATTCCGATCTGCGGGGTCGCGCGCGATGCTTCAGGAAACTGTCCGAGCAGCAGTGTGCTTGCCGTTCCGATTGGCAACATCTCATTTGCGGCGCCGAATTTTCAAAACGATCGCAACATCGTCTTCAATCTCGATTTCAATCAAAGCGCGAACACTGTGCATCACTCGCGATTCATTTACAATCGCCAGCCGATCATAGACAACATCGCGACTTTTCCGCAGTTCTTTGCCTTGATTCCGCAGGACGGCCGGTTGTTTTCCTACACGCTGGTCCATAATTTCAGTCCCAGGTTCACTAACGAAACGCGTCTGGCGTACCGGAGATACGTGCAGCGTTTTCCAGTTCCGGACATCAGCTATGCGGGGTTGGACCAGTTTCCAAATCTCGACTTTGACGATCTTGGTTTTTCGCTTGGACCAGATCCAAATACTCCCCAGTTCACGATTGAAAACAGTTATCAAGTCGTTGATCAGGCAACCTACACACTCGGTCGTCACGCGATCAAGTTTGGGGTCGATTGGCGCAACATCATTTCGCCGCAGTCGTTCGTACAACGCCAGCGCGGCGACTACGAGTATCCAAATCTCGACCTATTCCTGCGCGACGTGCAGCCGAGTTTTGGTGAACGCACCGTCGGAGCGTCCCCATACTATGGCAATCAACATATCTTTTACGGATTTGTTCAGGACGATTGGAAAGTCAAACCGAGGTTAACCCTCAATCTCGGTGTGAACTACGTTTACCAGCAGGTGCCGTTCACTGCGCGGCTACAACCACTCAACGCGATCGCGTCTGTGCCCGGCTTGCTTAGTTTCGACGAACCGAAGGCGCAGACCAAAAACTTCGCGCCCCGAGTCGGGATTGCCTTTGCGCCCGATTTTCAAGCGGGATTGTTCCGCCGGATCTTTGGTACGCCTGAGCAAACTTCGATTCGCGCAAGCTTCGCGATGGCGTACGACACGATTGTCGATAATCTCTACGTGCTGTCGTTGCCACCGCAGTTCAATCAAACGATCGACGTGGGGACAAACTTTCCCGGTACGCCGTTGATAACGCCGAATTTCCTTGCAAACGGCGGCATTCCGCCAACACTTACTGCGGGTGCGACAACGGATCCGGCAGCCGCGCGAGCTGCTACTTCCGCGTGGATTCCCGATCAGCAAGTGCCATACTCGTTGTCGTGGGGATTGACGATTCAACGTGAGTTTCACAGGAACTACGCGCTCGAAGTGCGTTACCTCGGAAGCCGCGGCATTCATTTGCCGACGCAGAATCGCATCAACATCCAGGATCGAGTGTTCGATGGACCAGGCGGTTTTTTGCCGACGTTCTTCTCAACACCCACACAAGCGACGATCGATAGTTTGACTACGAGCCTCGCTGACATCCAGGCGCGGTCCAACATTCTGCCGCAGTATCTCGCGGCGGGATTCACTTCCCCGATCGCCGCTTTCCTGGCAAACGGCAATTCAACTTATCACGCCGGCTCTGTGTCGCTTACCAAACGTTTGAGCAATGGTCTTCAGTTGTCGAGTGCGTACACGTGGAGTCACTTGATCGACGACAGCACGGCTGAAGTTTTCAGCACTGTGTTGTCTCCGCGTCGAGTTCAGGATTTTCAGAACCAGACGCCGGAGAAGGCTGACTCTGCGCTTGATCGCCGGCAGCGATTTGTATTGTCAACGCTGTACGATCTGCCCTTCTTCCGCAACAGCAGCAGTCACTTTGTGCATTCGGTTTTGGGCGGCATTAGTATGGCTGGCACCTTGACCTTTGAATCAGGTGAGCCGGCGACGGTGTTGAGTGGCATCGATTCAAATCTCAACGGCGATCCGGCGCCGGATCGCGCGATCATCAACCCTGCCGGCGTTGCAAACACGTCGAGTCTCGTGACGCCGTTGTTGCGAAGTTGTGCGGCGTTCAACGACGACGGCACTTGTGCAATTTCCGATGCAGCGAGAATCGTTGGGTATGTGGCAACAAATCCAAACGCTCAGTTTATTCAAGCGGGGCTTGGGGCGTTGTCGAACGCCGGTCGCAACACACTTAACTTGCCGGCAATCCAGAACCTCGACTTCTCGATTTTCAAAAACTTTGCGATTGGTGAGGGCAGTAAGAAGATCCAGTTACGCGCTGATTTTTATAACGCGCTCAATCACCCGCAATACGTGCCCGGTTCGATCGATGGAGTCGAGCCGATAACGACAACTGGAGTCGCTCAGATTAATACGGTGGGCCAGGCTGACTTCGACGTTCCGTCGCATGTGTTCAGCAGTCACCCGCGCATAATTCAGTTAGCGTTGAGATTCGAATTCTAGTCTGTGGCTTTTTTTCTTATCGAAGCAAGAAAGCCTCAACTATCACCATCGAGAAGCGGCATGTCATTGGCCCAACTCAATGGCATGCCGTTTTCTATACCTCCTGTGGGTCGGGAAATTTGATTCATCAGAGGGAGAAATCATGAAAAAGCTTTTGGGTGTGATGGCAGCGGGATGTGTTCTAAGTTTGTTGGTTGTGGTGAGTGCGCGGGCACAAGATGCCGGAACTGCGATTCGCGTTTCAATTCCGTTTGACTTCATCGTCGAAGGAAAAACGCTTCCGGCGGGTCAATACGAAGTGAGGCGCATTAACGACGAACCGACTGGCCTGTTAATTCAAAACGTTTATCACAGAGGCGATGAGGCGTTGTTTCAAACCGAGCCGCGAGACGAGCGCAGGACTCCGAATCACAGTCTGCTCGTGTTTCACCGCTACAACGACGACTATTTCCTTTCAGAGATCGTGAGTGCGGGCGAAGAGCGAGCCGAGGAGTTACGTACTACACGCGAAGAGCGTCATCTGCGTAGTGAAATGGCGAAGAACAACATGGAACCAGAGACAGTCACGGTTGCAATGAACTAAGGAAATCCAAACCACAGATTACACGGATTAGATCTGTGTAATCTGTGGTTAAAATTCTCACGGTACTACTTCAAAGTTAATCCTGTTTGACTCAACCATCCGTGCGACACGCAGAGCAAATTCAAGCAATTACGAACAATCCGAGACAATACGGACACACTGGACTATGAAATTAATAAGAACGTCATGGGGCTGTTCGTCAGAATTTGTGGCTTATTGGTCGCGTTGGTTATCGCCGCCACACTCGCGCGGGCGCAGGAAATTCCGGGTGCTGCGAAGGTCACGACCGGACAGCGGGCGACGCTGAGTTTTGACGATGCAGTCAAACTCGCGATTGCGAACAATCTCGCAACACTTCGCGCACACGAGCGACGCAACGAAGCTCGCGGTGAGAAACAACAAGCGCTCGCACCGTTGTTGCCGAATGTTTCCGGCGTTGCTTATCAGGCAAGCTTGACCCAAAACCTGGTCGCACTCGGTTTCCAGCCCGGAACTATTCCGGGTTTCACTTCCACCTTTCTCGGTCCATTCAAAAACTTCGACGCGCGTCTGTTGGCGACGCAGAAACTGTTCGATCTCAGTGCGATTCGGAATTACCAGGCGGGTCGGGCCGGAGTTCACGTCGCGGAGCTGCAGGAAGCGCTCGCGCGCGAACAGGTCGCCAGCGGCACAGGTCTCATTTATCTCGAAGCGTTGCGTGCTGATCGCGCCGTTGTTGCTGCACAAGCGAATGTTGAGTTGGCGCAGGCGCTGCTGAAACTCGCGCAGGATCAACGAAACGCGGGAGTGGCGACTGGAGTTGACGTCACTCGCGCTCAAACGCGACTGGCCGAGCAACAAGTCGGACTGGCCCAGGCTCAAACCGCATCGGAACAAGCGCGATTGAATTTGCAGCGCGTAGTTGGTCTGCCACTCGGTGGTCCGTTGACGCTTACCGATCAACTTCGATTCGTAGAAGAACCGTTGCCTTCAGTCGAAACCGCCGTTGCGCAGGCTGCTCACGACCGGCGCGAGATCCAGGTTGCCGAAGAAGAGAATCGCGTTAGTGAACTCGAACTCAAATCCGCGCGAGCTGAGCACCTGCCTTCGCTCGAAGTCGTGGGCGATTACGGATCGAGTGGAATCACGCCGGATCGGTTTGATCTGCCGACGCGTCGAATCGCCGTGCAACTCAACGTGCCTGTCTTTAACGGTGGTTTGACGCAGGGACGAGTGACAGCGGCTGCGAGTCGTGAAAGACAAACTGAACTGGAACTCGCGAACGTGCGCGGGCAAGTTGAAGAAGACGTGCGGTTGGCGTTAACGACTCTGCGAACTGCGGCGGTGCAAGTTCGCGCGGCCGAGGAAAGCGTAACGTTGGCCCAACGCGAGCTTGAGATGGCTCGCGATCGTTTCCGCGCGGGAGTTGGAGACAATCTCGAGGTGATAACAGCGCAAACGTCGCTCGCCAATGCGCGTGTCGCGCAGGTGACCGCGCTCGCACAACACAACGCCGCGCGTTTGAATCTTGCCGCAGCGTTGGGACGCGCCGAAACATTTCGTTGGTAAAGCAGGGATGAAGATAGATTTTCGCAAACACAAGAAGATTCTTTCAGTAGCTGCCGTAGTGCTAATCATCGGATTGATTTTCGGTGTTCGTTACTGGCTCTATGCACGTTCGCATGAGTCTACGGATGATGCGTTTATCGATGGTCACATCATTCAAGTCAGTCCAAAAGCATCCGGTTACGTGAAGAAGATTTATGTGAACGACAATCAGCAGGTAAAGGCTGGTGATCTGATCGCCGAACTCGATGCGCGCGATTACGAAGTTAAGTTGCAGCAGGCTCAGGCCGCGCTTGATGCCGGCCTCGCTAAGGAGAATGAAGCAAAGACGAATGTGTCGCTGACGCGTGCGACGAGTTCCGCAACGATTCAACAGGCGCGCGCGGCGGTGCGAAAATCGCGAACGGAAGTCGCGTCGTCGCGAGCCGGCGCCGCTGGTTCGCAGAGTCGCGCAAACCAGGCGGCCGCGGCAGTGACGACTGCGCAGGCAAATCTTGCGCAGATGCAGGCGCAGGTCGTCGCGGCGCAGGCTGAAGCGACGCGCGCTGCGGCTGATGTCAGTCGTTATCAAGCGCTTTACGCCAAAGACGAGGTTTCAAAGCAGCAGTTGGACCAGGCTGTGGCCACGGCAAACACTGCGCGTGCCGAGCTCGAAGCTGCGCACCAGAGAGTTGCGGCAGCAGAAGCGCGAGTAAACGAGGCGCGCTCGGCGCAGAGCGCAGCGACCCAGACCGCGCAGCAGGCGCAGACGCAAATCGGCGGCGCCCAGGCCGGCGTTAACGAAGCGCTCGGTCGTTTGGCCCAGGCGAACACGGCGCCGCAGTCAGTCGCAGTCAGTGAAGCACAAGCTGCCACGGCGGGCGCAACGACCGAACAATTGCGAGCGCAAGTCGCACAAGCTGAGCTCGAACTTTCGTACACGAAGATCTACGCGCCAGAGACTGGACGCGTAACGCGCAAGAGTGTTGAAGAGGGCGCGCTGGTCCAGGTTGGTCAACCGCTCATGGCGATCGTTCCGGGCGACGTGTGGGTCACCGCTAATTTCAAGGAAAGCCAGATCGGTCGAATGGCGCCTGGGCAGTCTGTCGAAATCAGCGTAGATGCTTATCCGGATAAGACATTCAAAGGACATGTCGACAGCATTCAGGCAGGCACTGGCGCGCGGTTTAGTTTGATTCCTCCGGAGAACGCGACGGGAAACTATGTCAAGGTTGTGCAGCGCGTGCCTGTGAAGATCGTTTTCGACGAGCCGCCGGATCCGAAACACATGCTGGCGCCGGGGATGTCGGTTGTTCCCGAGGTGAAGGTGAAGTGAGTAACGCCGACGAGTGGAAGCCCAGCTTCAATCCCTGGCTCATCGCTACGTCAGTGATGCTCGCGACGTTCATGGAAGTGCTCGACACTTCCGTCGCGAATGTGGCGTTACCGCACATTGCGGGAAATCTTTCGGCGACGCCGGAAGAATCGACGTGGGTGCTGACGAGTTATCTGATCTCCAACGCGATCATTCTTCCCGCGACTAACTGGCTGGGTTACTTCTTTGGTCGCAAACGATTTTTAATCGTTTGTATCGGAATCTTCACGTTGTCGTCAGCACTTTGCGGCGCCGCGACCAGTTTGGGATTGCTGTTGTTTGCGCGAGTGTTACAAGGCGCGGGCGGCGGAGCTTTGCAGCCGATTGCGCAGGCAGTGTTGCTGGAAAGTTTTCCTGCTGAGAAGCGTGGTTCGGCGATGGCGGCTTACGGAATGGGAATCGTCGTCGCTCCGATTATTGGACCAACACTCGGCGGTTGGATCACTGACAACTACTCCTGGCGCTGGATTTTTTATATCAACATTCCCATCGGCATTCTCGCTGTGTTGATGGCTAACATGTTCATCGAGGATCCGCCGTACATTAAGAGCCAACGACCCGGTCGCATCGACTTCATCGGGTTCGGCTTGATGGCCGTCGGACTCGCGACACTGCAACTCGTGTTTGATAAGGGTCAGGAAGAAGACTGGTTCTCATCAACGTTTATAACGAGATCGGTGATGATTGCGGTGATCGCGCTCGTCGCTTTCGTCATCTGGGAGCTTCGCACGAAGGAACCGATCGTCAATCTTCGCGTGCTTGCGAATCGCAACTTTGCGGTCGGCACTGCGTTGATTGCGTCGGTCGGAATCGTACTCTACGGAACTACCGCGCTCCTGCCGTTGTTCCTGCAAACACTGCTCGGTTATCCGGCGTTGCAGAGTGGGCTGGCGGTTAGTCCCCGAGGGATCGGCGCGGTTGTGTCGATGATTCTGGTCGGTCGTTTGGTCGGAAAAGTTGATGGGCGTTATCTCATCATGTTCGGATTTTGCATCGTTGGTGTCTCGACTTATGTGCTTAGTGACATCAATCTACAGATTTCCATCGGCAGCATTGCGTGGCCGCAGGTTTGGAGTGGATTTGCCCTCGGCTTTGTTTTTGTGCCGTTGACTGTGATGGCGACGGGCACGTTGAGTAACGAGCAGATCGGAAACGCGACTGGTATCTATAATTTGATGCGAAACGTGGGTGGGAGTTTTGGTATTGCGGCAGTCACCACGTTGCTTGCGCGTGGAGCGCAGGCACATCAAGCGGCAATGGTCTCGCACCTCACCCCTTACGATCCCGTTTTCCAACAACGCCTGGGCGAGATGATGACGAGGATGTCAGCGCCGCAAGCATACAGCGCCATTTATCAGGTACTCGTAAGACAGGCGACGCTGCTCGCCTACATCGACAACTTCCGTTTACTCGCCTTCATGTGTCTGCTCTGCACGCCCGCCGCACTGCTCTTCAAAAAAGTCCGCGCCCGTGGCGCGCCTTCGGCAATGCATTAAGTTCTCCGCGACGCGGCAGCGCTTTGCGTCTTTGCGCCGTTGCGCGAGAAAATACCTCGCCAATGAAACTGATCGCGCTGACCATTGTTTTGTCTCTCGCGACGCAACCGATCTTTAAAGACGTTGCCGAACAGGTCGGCCTTCGATTCCAACACTACAACGGCATGACCGGAAAGTTTTACCTGCCGGAGATTACAGGCAGTGGCGCAGCGTTATTCGATTTTGATAACGACGGTGATCTCGATGTCTTTCTCGTTCAAGGCAACGTCCTCGAACCGAATACGAAGGCTGTTGGCGCTCCGCGAGGCAAACTCTTCCGGAACGATCTGAACGTCAAACGCACACTCTCATTCGCTGACGTCACGGAACAAAGCGGTATCGCAGCCACCGGCTACGGCATGGGCGCCGCCGTTGGCGATATCAATAACGATGGTTTGCCTGACCTGTACCTCACGAATCTCGGTTCCAATCAGATGTATCTCAACAAAGGCGACGGAAAGTTTGTCGATGTCACTAAAGAGAGCGGCACCGACGATCCGCGTTGGAGCACAAGCGCGTCGTTCTTCGATTACGATCGCGACGGCTGGCTCGACTTGATGATTGTGAACTACGCTGATTTTTCGATTGCGAATAGTCCGAACTGCTATGCGGCCACGACTGCGCGAGACTATTGCACACCGCGTGTCTTTCGCGCGCCCGGTAATCGACTGTTTCACAACAAGGGTAACGGAGTTTTTGAGGATGTTACGGGTGCGGCGGGAGTGAGCAAAGAATTTGGGCACGGACTCGGTGTCGTGACCGCCGATTTCAATGACGACGGTTGGATCGATATTTACGTAGCCAACGATGGCGATCCCAATCAGCTATGGACCAACCAAAAGAACGGCACGTTTATCAACGATGCGCTTTTGGCGGGCGCGTCGGTCAACAGAAATGGACAAGCCGAAGCGGGTATGGGCGTCGATGTTGGCGATTACGACGGCAATGCCACCGACGACATCTTTGTGACTCACTTGATGGATGAGACCAACACTCTCTACGTCAACCTCGGCAAAGCGCTCTTCGAAGACCGCACTCGCGAGGCGGGCTTGGGGATGCCGGGACGACGCTTCACGGGTTTTGGCACGGTCTTCTTTGATTATGATAGCGATAGCTGGCTCGATCTGTTCGTTGCGAACGGCGCGGTGCAACTACCACTTGCCCAACCGAATCAACTTTTTCGCAACACGGGAAAGGGAAGTTTTGTGGAAGTGGTCGAGCAGGAATTTTCACAGCTCGAAGTCAGCCGCGGAGTGGCTGTTGGTGATGTTGATAACGACGGCGATCCGGATTTGTTGATCACGAACAATAATGGACCAGCACGGTTGCTCCTTAATCATGGCAATCAAAATCACTGGCTGGGACTGCGACTCGTCGCGAAGAATGGGCGAGACATGCTGGGCGCGCAGGTGGAGATCGTTACGGCAACTAACGGTATTCTGCGGCGGCGAGTGCGTACTGACGGCAGTTACCTTTCGGCGAACGATCCGCGTGTGCTTGCCGGCCTGGGGCAGGCGACAAGAGTTAAAGCAGTGCGCGTGCGCTGGCCGGATGGAACGACTGAAGAGTTGAAAGATCAACCCGTTGATAGATACGTGACCTTGACGAAGAAATGAAATCTTTTGCGTCGTTGCGCCGCTGCGCGAGAATCTTTTTCTTTATATCTGTCATCGCGCCCGTTGTTTGCTCGCAAACGCCCGATCTCACAAACCTTGAAGAGAGTGTTCGCGAGCAGATCACGACGGCGCAAGCTGCGCTTGCTGCCCTCGCAAAAGATCCCGCACGAACAGCAAACGCACTGAGTGAAGCGCACGGTCGGCTCGGCGAGATCTATCATGCCTATTCACTCACGTCTGCTGCCCGTGATTCTTATGCAAATGCGAGCCGCCTCGCGCCAAACGAGTTTCGTTGGCTCTACCTGCTCGGAAAGTTGGACCAGGACGACGGACGTTTCGATGACGCTATTCACCTGTACCGGCTCGCGCTGAGGTTGCAACCTGACTACATCGCAGCATTCGTTAACCTTGGAAACATCTTTCTCGAATTGAATCGTTTGGATGAAGCTGCGGAGAGTTTTAAATCAGCATTGAAGCTGGACCAGAACAATCCGGCTGCTCACTACGGCCTTGGACAAGTCGCGATCTCAAAGCGCAACTACGCTGAAGCGGTCGATCACTTCGAAAAAACGCTCGCGCAGGTGCCGGAAGCGAATCGCGTCCATTACTCGTTGGCGATGGCGTATCGCGGTTTGGGCAATGTCGAGAAGGTGCGGGCGCACCTGGTCCAACAGGGAACTGTCGGTGTGCGAGTCTCGGATCCGCTCGTGGATCGCTTGCAGGAATCGATCGCGGGAGAGCGTTTGCACCTGAGTCGCGGCAAGGTTGCGTTTGAGGCGCAGCGATATGAGGAAGCCGCTAATGAGTTTCGCAAAGCTGTCGCGGCCAATCCCGAAAGCGTTGCCGCGCGCGTGAATCTCGGAGCAGCGCTCACGCAGTCAGGCGATCTGAACGGCGCTGTGGAGCAATTTGAAGCCGCGCTTCGTATCGAACCGGGAAAGGCCAACGCCCATTACAATCTCGCCATTCTTTTGGCACGCCAAAACAAGCACGATCAGGCAATCGCTCACGTGCGTTCTGCGTTAAATGTTGAGCCGGGCGATCAGAGTGCCAGATTCCTGTTGGCCCAGGAACTGTACAAGTCCGGACGAGTAGATGAGGCGCTGGCTGAGTACGCGCGTATTGATCCCAGCAATGAAGGCGCGCTGCTGGAGCAAGTGAGACTGCTGTATCGCAAGCGTCAGTTCAAGCAAGCGTTGGATACTCTCGAGCATGGTCACGCGCAATATCCGCAAAGAGGGCGTACCGTTGTGATGCTCGCGTATTTGTTGGCAGCCTCGCCACAACTTGAGTTGCGCAACGGAACCAGAGCGCTCGAGTTGGCCCAACGTGTTTATGACGCGACGAGTGCGGCGCAACACGGCGCGCTCGTCGCGCTCGCGCTGGCGGAACTCGGACGTTGCAGCGAAGCGAGTGAGTGGCAACGCCGGATGATCGCGGCCACCCAGGACGCAGATCTACTCGTTAAGTTAAAGGCGGGTCTGAAGATCTATGAGAACACTCAATCGTGTCGGATAGCGAGTGAAACACTTCTCGCTGATGTTTTACTCTTCGACAAAAATAGCCGCGGATTAGACAGATGAACGCGGATCAGATCATTTTTCTGATCCGCGTTCATTCGTGTAAATCCGTGGCTTTGATTAGTACAGAGACAAATCCTTCAACTCGAGTAATTGAAGCTTCAACCGAACCCTTCTTCCGCGCGCATCTCTCGCCTCGCAGTCTGTGCTGACATCAGAATCAAAATCTTCAAGATTAAATATCAAATCCTCGACGCTGTCATAACTCTCCACCTCACCATCCTCAAACCGCACGTAAATTGGAAACTCAGGCTGCATTCTTTTGCCTCAACAGTAAAGCTTCTCCGCGCCTTCGGCGCTAAACTGGTCCATCATTTCACATTCAGCGCGGCGCGGAAGAGTTTGTTGCACTCTTCTTCCAGCACGCCGCCGACGACCGTACACTCACGAAACGTCGCGAGTCGGGCGAGCTCTTGCGCGCGAATGTCGATGGCCCACACGTTCAACGACTTCAAAAACGGTATCGACGATCCATAAACTACCCGTCTGATCCCGGCCCACGCAACGGCGCCCTGGCACATCGCACACGGCTCAGCGGTCGTATAAAGCGTCAACTCCGTCCAGTCGATCTTCGGATGAGACGCGGCGCACTTGTTGATCGCATCCATTTCACCATGCCAAGTCGGATTGTGAACTGAACGATTCCATCCCTCCGCGACAACCACTCCCTTCTGGTCCACCAACAATGCAGCGAAGGGATACTTCGGGTTGTTCCCAGCCAGTCGAATCGCTGTCTTCATGTGTCGCTCGTCGTCCGGTTCTACAGTTGCTGCCGAAGTGAGCTCAAAAGCGCCCAGCATCGGCACCGCTGCAATCAGGTGGTGAAGCAGACTTCGTCGGTCCATGCGTGTCCTCCTTGCGGCGGATGGTATCATTCGCAACTGGATTTGCGGCCTCCCAATTTGGTTCTCACGTGACGCTCAGCACGTCAACCTGGACTCAGCATCCCCTACTACACCTATGGTCCTACCCAAAAGAGGAGGGAAGACTCATGGCGAAGATCTTGTTTCTACTATTAACTATTTTGTTATCGACACTGACCACACAGGCAGCGGCGCCTGTGGGCCAGACGATCTGGATACGCGCGTCAGCAACTGGTCTTTTTGTGTCGGCGGATCAGAACCGCGGTGCGTGGGCTCCGCTCGTTGCAGATCGTTCCACGGTTGACGCGTGGGAACAGTTTCAGGTCGTTGATGCCGGCGGTGGTTTTGTTGCATT
>DATEWS010000553.1:0-7711 GCA_035257785.1 Pyrinomonadaceae bacterium | reverse complement strand
AAATGCGCAGACAGTTAGGAACAGGCGACCTGCTGGAAAACTTTGTCCTTTCATGGGGTCCTCCGATGAAGATATGTTCTGCACTCGCAGGCGTGACTCTTTGTCACGCGCGAATGCCTATTTGTTTGAACAGGATTGGTGAACTTACTTCCCACCTTCAGGAAAAAAGCGCACGGACCAAACGAATGACTTGAACAACGGTCTGAAGCGGTGGGAACAAACCTTAATACAGCCTGCCGATTAATCGTCTTCTTGCAGATATCATTCCGCGACGTTCATCTCCGCGACCCAGCGCGAAACCCACTATTTTCGGTTCAATCTACTGCCGGATTGGATCTGAGGGCTGAGAGTATATCCAAATTTCGCAAATGGTCTATAGAAATTCGGAGTGGAAGGCCGTAAAACGAGTCGTTTACTTCTTTCCGAGTCCGTCCACCAGCACTTCCGATAGGCGTGACATTAACAGGTATGCAGGGTTATCGACCGACCACATGGTCTCCGGCATGTCGTCGCAGGAGATTGCCATCGCGATCTTTCCGTTCTTCGTGTAGAGAATTCCGATCGCGCTGCGGAGTCGATCGAGCGCGCCGTACTTGCTCGCCATCGGCACGTCCCAAAGCGAACGTCCAATCGCGTTGCGGTCCTGTTCGCGTTTCATCAGATCGATCATCTCTTTCGAGACAGCCGGGCTGATGATCTCGCCACGATCGAGCTTCTCCATCACGAGCACCATTTCGCGCGGCGTCGCCATCCCGAGTCCATACTTCTTGTTCTCCGGATCTTTACCGGCCGTACTTTCGCCGCCGCTGCCGACCTTCCTCATGATCTTGATCTGTTTGAAACCAAGCAACTCCATGCGCGTTGACCGCGTCGGTCGTCAATACCTCCAACACCAGGTTCGTCGCCGTGTTGTCACTCAGGATCATCATGAGATTGACGGCGTCGCGCAGCGTGAGTTTAAGACCATCGGAGAGCTCGCTCAGAATGCCCGATCCGGAAACTTTCTTTTCTTTCGTCAACACGACTTCGTCGGTCCATTTCGCTTTACCTTCCGCGACTCGTGCGAAAGCCTCGACCATCACCGCGATCTTGATTGTGCTCGCAGTCCGCACGCGTTCGTCCGGATTCAGCCCATAGGTCTCACCCGTATCAAGGTTCTTGGCAAACAAACTTACCTTGCCCTTGAAGGACGCGACGATCGGTTTGACTCGATCGTCGAGAGTTGACTGCGATTGTGCGGCTGCTGAAATGCTGAGAAGAATTAGAAGCGGAACGACTTTGAAAAGTTTGTTCATCTGTTTAAATGTCCGAGGGCGATCAACAACTCTGCATTCAGTATCGCCGCACCTGCTGCGCCGCGAATCGTGTTGTGACTCAACACTACAAACCGGTAATCAAGCACTGAGTCGGGCATCAGTCTTCCAACTGTGATCGTCATTCCCTGCCCTGCGTCACGGTCCAACTTTGGTTGCGGCCGGTCCGGTTCATCACGAACAACGATGGGCGTGCGTGGCGCGGAGTGTAAGCCGAGTTCCTGCGGTAACGAGCTGAACGACGCCAACGCCTCACGCAACTCTGACAACTCCGCTTTACGCGAGAGTTTCACGCGCACCGCGGCCATGTGGCCGTCGGCGACATTGACACGATGACATTGCGCACTAACAGCCATCGGTGCGGGCTGGATGCGATCGTCAGCGAAGCGACCGAGTATCTTCGTGGTTTCAGTTTCGATCTTCTCTTCTTCGCTCGCTATGTAAGGCACGACGTTGTCGAGAATGTCGAGTGATGCGACACCGGGATATCCGGCGCCTGAGAGTGCTTGTAATGTCGTTGCGACTACGGATGAGATGCCAAATGACGCCTGTAGTGGAGCAAGTGCGAGTACGAGCATGATCGTCGAGCAATTCGGGTTTGTAACGATAAAACCGCCGGATGGGTATTGCTGGCGCGCGAGCAGCCCGAGGTGTTGATGATTCACTTCCGGAATCAATAGCGGAACGTCTGCGTCCATTCGGTACGCGGATGAGTTGCTGATGACAGGATAGCCGGCGGCCGCAAAGCTGCCCTCAGTCTCGCGCGCGATGTCGCCCGGCAAACTCGAGAACACGAGATCGCAATCGAGCGGCGGCGCCGGTGCTTGCACGATCATCGAGCGAACCGGCGCCGGCATTTCACCCGTCAAGCGCCACGAACATGCATCGCCATACGCTTTACCCTGCGAACGATCTGACGCAGCGACGGCAGTCACTTCAAACTGCGGATGATCCGCGAGCAGTTGAATAAACCTCTGCCCCACCATTCCAGTCGCCCCAAGTATTCCGACTTTAAATTTACTCATTTGATTTCTTCTCTGCGTTCTCTGCGGCCCTCAGCGTCCTCTGCGTGAAACTAATTTAATCCTCTCTTGATCCTCTGAACCCCCTCGCTCAACGTCTCGTGATCTGCACAAAACGAGACGCGCAAAAAACCTTCGCTCTCACTGCCAAACGCAGCCCCCGGCACCGTGATCACTCGTTCCTCCAACAACGCCTCCGCAACCTTCATCGATGGACCATACGCGCTGACATCCACCATCGTGTAAAACGCACCATCCGGCGTCACCGCTCGCAGTCCCAGCTCCGATTCGATCAACGCCAGCAAATGATCGCGCCGCCCCCGGAACGTCTCACGAAAACCCGCACGCGCCTGTTCGGCCTCATCACTCCACGCTACTAGCGACGCCTTCTGCGACACTGCCGAAGCACACGTCGTAACGTATCCGTGCAAAACGAGCGCCGCCTGGACCACGGCCTCCTCCCCGCACAGCCAACCTAAGCGCCAGCCAGTCATGCTCATTGACTTCGACAATCCGCCAATCACGATCGTGCGTTGATAAAACGATGATAACGATGCCGGCCGCTGCGCAGTGTAATAAAGGTCTCGGTAGATCTCATCACTGATCAAGTACGCGCCATGATCACGCAACGCATGGCCAATACTCGCCAGATCCTGATCCGATAATGTGCGTCCAGTCGGATTCGATGGACTGATGCAAACAACCACTTTGGTGCGCGGCGTCAGCGCGCGGCGAAAGTCGTCCGCGTCAAACTCAAACCCACGTTCACGCGGCAAACGATAAAACGACGCAGTGCCGCCCGCCATGCGCACGATCGTCGGATACGCAACGAATCCAGGATTAGGTAACAAAACCTCGTCACCTTCATCGACGAGCGCCAGCAACGCAAGATACAACGCTTCCTGCGAGCCCGCGGTTATAACAACTCGCTCCGGCCGTTGTTCGAGGTAAGGATAATCATGCGCGACTTTTTCACGCAGGCTTGGAAGACCGGCGTGAGAAGTGTAACCATTCTGCTCTTCGATAATGGCCTTCACGGCCGCCCGGCGAATCACATCCGGGGTCGGCAGATCCGGCTCACCGAGTCCGAGATTGATGCTGCCCGGTTTGGCGCGATCGAAGACCTGGCGAATGACGCTCTTCTCGATCCCCTGCAAGCGTTTCGGTGACGCAAATTTCTTCAACGCAGGTAATCCTCTAAACGCACGGCGGTGTCAGTCTTCTCGTCGCGATACTTAACAATGATCGCCGCATAGAGCGAGAGGCCCCAGTCGCGTCCACGTTGAGTGGTCACTGCACGCGCGCCCGGAACGACGACAGCGCCCGCGGGAATCTCGAGTGGTCCATCACCGGTCCTTTGATAGATCTCACCGCGAACGAGATCGTAAACGGGAGTCGAGCCGGTGAGAATCGTGCCCGATGCCAGCACCGCACGCTCGCGCACAATCGTTCCTTCATACACACCGCAATTGCCTCCGACCAGCACGTCATCCTCGATGATCACCGGCACCGCGCCAACTGGTTCGAGCACGCCGCCAATCTGCGCGGCCGCGGAGATGTGAACGCGCTTGCCGATCTGTGCACACGAACCCACGAGCGCGTGGCTGTCAATCATCGTTCCGGCGTCGACATATGCGCCGGCGTTCACGAACATCGGCGGCATGCAAACAACGCCTGGAGCAATGTAAGCGCCGTCGCGAATCGTCGAGCCACCGGGAACGATGCGCACATTTTCCTCGATGGTCGTGGGACGGACCGGATACGTATCCTTGTCGAAGAATTTGAAACTGTCGCTGCTCGAGACGTCAGTGATCGCGCCCATGCGAAAGCCGAGCAGCAGCCCCTGCTTCACCCAGGCATTGACGAGCCACTTACCGCTCACCGTTCTTTCCGCAGCCCTGATTTCGCCATGGTTGAGCGCGCGCTTGAGGTCTTCGAAGACGGCGCGATCTGTTGCCGAGAAATCACCGCCAACGCGTGCGGCAAGTGACTCAATCTGTTCACGCAACGGCATGAGTTTCCTTCAACAGTCCGACTTCGATCAGAATCTCACGCATGCGAGTGCGCGTCTTTTCCTGCACAGGCACGAGCGGCAGTCGGAGATTTTCTTCGAGCAGGCCCATGAGCGCCATCGCCGCTTTCACTGGTCCAGGACTCGACTCGATGAAGTTTCCTTCCATTAACGGGAGGAGTCGATAGTGAAGCGCGCGCGCTTCGTCCCATTGACCTGCGAGCGCGAGATCGTTGAGTTGCGACATCTGCGCCGGAGCTTCGTTTGACGCGACCGAGATCAACCCGTCGCCGCCGAGCGCGATCATCGCAAGCGTCAATGCGTCGTCACCGGAAATGACGCGAAAACCATCGGGCCGGCGGCGCAGGATTTCCATGATCTGCGAGAGATTACCGGATGCTTCTTTGACGGCGACGATGTTTTCGACGTCGCGCGCGAGACGCAGCGTCGTGTCGGCGGAAATGTTTGATGAAGTTCGACCGGGTACGTTGTAAATAACAACCGGCAAGCCGTCGATCGCTTCGGCAATCGTGCGGAAGTGTGCGTAGAGACCATCCTGCGTTGGCTTGTTGTAATAAGGAGCAACGGTGAGCACGGCGTCGACACCGATTTCGCGTGCCGCCTGCGAGCGCGCGATCGTCACGGCGGTTGAATTACTGCCGGTGCCGGCGATCACTTTTGCGCGACCGCGCGCGAGTTCAACCGCGGTGCTGATGACCAAACGATTTTCTTCTTCCGTCATCGTCACGCTTTCACCGGTGGTGCCGCACGGTACGAGCACGCGCACGCCGCCGCTGATCTGATATTCGATCAAGTCGCGCAAACATCTCTCATCAACCGCGCCGCTGCTGGTAAAGGGCGTGACGAGAGCCGTCGCACATCCGCGAAGCCAGTCGAGTTGTAATGTCATCAGAATCTCCTTTAGCCACAAAAAGGCACAAAAGACACATGGCAGAGATGGCCTTAATTTATTTTGTGCGTTATGGGCCTTTTTGTGGCAATAATCTCTTCGATAACTTCTCCAAACTCAAACACGCCGGTGCGTCCGCTGATCCAATGCGCTGCGAGTAAGGCGCCACTCGCGAAGCCCTGTCGCGAACGTGCGGTGTGCGTGAGCAGAATTTGATCGGCTTCGGAATCGAAACCGACGCGATGCGTACCGGGAATATAACCTGCGCGTGTCGATGCAGTCGCGATGTCGAGGTGAAAGTGTTCCGACATCAGGTCGCGCAACTTCAGAGCCGTGCCGGAAGGCGCATCACGTTTGCGACTGTGATGAGCCTCTTCGATAAAAGGTGCATAGCCATCGACGGCTGCGAATAGTGCCGCCGCTTGATGGACGATGCGATAGAAGAGATTAACTCCGATGGAGAAGTTTGCGCCGTAGACCATCGCGCCGGAATGTTCGGTGATGATCTGTCTCGCGGTTGACTCGTGTTGCTTCCAACCAGTCGTTCCTTCGACGAGCGGGACGCGCGCGAGGGCACAGGCTTCAATATTTCTGAGCACCGTTTCGCCGATCGAGAAATCGATCGCCACCTCGTGACCGCGCAATTTATCGGAAAGATCACCGACATCCTTACTCGTGAGCACGGCACCAACTTCGTCGCCCGCCTTGCGTGCTTCGGCGGCAACCAACTGCCCCATCGCTCCATACCCGATTAACGCTATTCTCATCTTGTTAATGTGTTCGCGAGATCCACGTACAACTGAACCGCCTGGTTGAGTTCGGATTTTGAGATGCGTTCGTGGTCTGTGTGCGCATCGAGGATCGAACCTGGACCAAGCAACAACGCCTCTCCCCACGACGACAGGTACGGAATGTCAGTCGTGAAGCGCACGACAGTTTGGTCAAAACCCGGCACTGAAAAAAGTCGCACCGGATTGTGTGCCGACGCATATTCAAGCCGCCCGCGCTCGCCCACCGCATCGTCGAGAACTTTTTTAACCTGCTCTATATCGATCCCGAGCCGGATTTGCAATTCCGCGCGCGCTTTGTCGGGGATCACGTTCGGACGCGTGCCGCCTGCGATCACTCCGATATTGGACGTGGTCGTGCCGAAGAAACTATCCTCCGGCCACTCACAATGTCGAATCGTTTCGAGAATGTCGAGCAACTTCTCGATCGCCGACTCGCCCTCCTCCGGATACGCCGAATGCGCCGCGCGACCTTCAGTAGTAATGAACACGCGAATAGATCCTTTGGTGCCGGTCGCCAAACGATTGTCAGTCGGCTCGCCATTGATTAAGTAACGACACTCACGAGCGAGCGGATGTTTGTTCGCACCCTGGGCGCCAATACTGCTCATCTCTTCATCGACCGTAAACAACAAACCAATATCGTTCATGCCTTCCGCGCGCAAACGTTCGGCTGCGAGGATCTGCGCCGCGATGATGCCCTTCGCGTCACACGAACCACGCCCGTAAATGAACTCTTCATCCTCACTCGATTCAATGAACGGCGGCACCGTGTCCATATGCGTCGAGAACATAAGGCGCGGCGACTCGCGCGTGGTCGCGATCACGTTGAAACGATCGTCAGCTACCTCATGTCTCTCGACGTGATAGCCAAGCTCCTCGAGATACTTCGCCAGATACTGGCCAACTTCGAGTTCTGCGCCAGTCAGCGACGGAATATCGATCAACTCTCGAGTTAACTCAAGAAGATTCATTTACTCTGTTTGTGCCTTATGTGCCTCGTTGTGGCGAAAAAACTCTTCGTGCAATCTCGTGACCGCTTCCTTCACGCGCTCTTCTTCGATCGCAAACGTAAAGTTAATACTCGATGCGCCCTGGGAGATCAGCGTCACGTTGATGTCGCTGATTGTACTGAACACGCGCGCCGCAATGCCCGGCGTGCCGCGCAAACCTTCACCAACCACACAAATGATCGCTCGCCCTTTTTCAACTCTGACCGTGCCGAGTTGCTCCAACTCGGCAACGATTGCGGGCAATGCGCTCGCATCGTCCAACGACAATGACACGCTGACTTCAGAAGTTGTCACTACATCAACAACCGTGCGATGCCGGTCGAACACTTCAAACAAGGCTCGCAAAAAACCGTAAGCGCCAAGCATGCGCGCCGAACTGATCTGGACAGTCGTGACACCCGTTTTGTGCGCGATTGCCTTGACTGTTCGCGGCGACGTTTCGGTTTCTGGTCCAACGAGTGTGCCGGGCTCCTGTGGCGCGCGCGAATTGCAGATACGCACCGGAATGGAATTCTCGATCGCCGGTTGAATTGTTTTTGGATGTAGAACTTTCGCTCCGAAATACGCGAGCTCCGCCGCTTCTCCATAAGACAATCGCTCGACCGTCTGCGCTTCACGCACAACGCGCGGATCCGCAGTGAGCACACCAGTAAC
>DATEWS010000552.1:0-6767 GCA_035257785.1 Pyrinomonadaceae bacterium | reverse complement strand
TGATTGCTTTCGGTCTTCAAGTGACGAAGAGCGAGCGAGCCATTCCTGCCAGCAAATGTAAGTCGCTCGCTCAGACTGCGCGCAATCGTCTCGCCCGACCTTCAATAGTCTCTTGCCACGCGCGGACACACGCTTTCTCGTGCGCGCTAACTTTCGCGAGTCTTCACCGGCCTTCCCGGGAATGTGAAAACTGCCCGCGTCGCCGCCAGTTGCCAACTGCCCAAAGATTCCGCGCGTGAGTCCGAGTTGAGCCTCCACGACCAGGTGCATGAGATCGTGAGGCAAGCGTGGATCGAAACCAGGCGCCGGATTCATCACCACATCCGGAAATCCCGGACGTTGCGCTTCCACTGCATACCTGCGCTCACCAGTGCGTCGAAATACAAGAATCATTGCGTTAAAGACCGCCGGAGGCCCGAAATATAATAGCCAAGGGCAAGTGCGAAGCGAAGCGAGCACGTCGCGCCTGGTTAAGAACCACGAAAGAAGCGTCAAGGCCTGAAGGCCGAGATAGTATTACGCCCTTTTGACTGTTCACCAAAACACATTGATAAAGATGAAGGTCCGAGACTAAACTCTCGGCGGGAGCCCATCTCACAGTATCCGCCATGGAGGTGTTGCCGATGAGAAAGTTATTACTGATCTGCGTGTTCACACTCCTAACCACCTGCGCCACTGCCAACGCTGGTCCAACTTTGGGAGAGCTCGAGCTCGTTACTCAACTTCCGGCCGAGCTGCCGCAGAGAATTATCGGCTTTGCTTACGACGGCGAGAAACTCTGGGCGACTATCTACCTCGGGCGCGGTCAATACGCCACTCTCGATCCCTCAACACTAAAGTGGACCCTCAGCGATGAAAAGAAGCAGCACGAAGCGATCATGAAGGTCTCGGGTTCGTTCGCGAGTCCGGGCGGTCTTTGCTTCGTCAATGGAAAGCTCTGGGTGGTGGGCGCGTACGGCGACTCATTCGGCTCCATCGATATGAGCGACTGGAAGGTAGAACACATATTCAAAGGCAAGCAACGTGAAAGCTTCGGGAGCCAGATGTATACCAGCATGGCGTACGACGGTAACAATCTGTGGATCGCCTGGCACTGGTTCAGGTACGACCTTCCCACTTCCGAAACTCAGTTGCTGCTAAAAATCGATCCTGAGAATGGGAAAGTTGTAGGCAAGTATCCACTTCCATCCGGCACCAGTAACGACGGAACGCACGCGCTGACATGGGACGGATCGAGGCTGTGGCACGCGAAGGACAACAAGCTCTCAACAATCGATCCCGCTACGGGACGCGTGACGGCCATTTACACATTGAACGACCTCAAGCGCCCGAGTGGATTGGCATGGGATGGCCATGCACTCTGGATTGCCGAGTTTGACGGCAAGATCTGGCGCTTACAGGTTTAGACTCCCACGCAACAACTTACGAAACTGATGCGCCCCCCGATTATCGGTCTCCTCTTACTTCTAGCGTTCGCTCATCAAAACGCTTTCTCACAGACCGCCCCTACACGATCACCACTCGTGATTCGCGTCGGAGCGATCTACTACGACGACAGCGAAGCTCAATACGCCGCCATCAACGACATACTCTCGACCTTAGAAAAGCAATCAAAAGATCCGATCACGTTCAAACTCGCGGTCGGCACTTACGACGAGATCATGAACTGGTATGAGTCAGACCAGATCGATCTCGCGATCATGAACCCTGGTCCACTCGCGTTGCTCATCGACAAATACAGTCAGGAAGAACTGAAACGTATTTTTGTCGGCATACGCGGCCGCGTTGCCGCCGAGACTTCGATCGCCTCGAAAGAAGGTACATCGCCGCGATCCACATACAACTCGATCATGCTACTCAATCGCGAAGTAGTGAGCCGCGAGTTTCCATCGGGTGCCACGCCAACCGACGACGAACTGGTCGATCTCGTGATGCGCAAGGCTCGGCAAAAGAAAGTGCATTTTCTTTTTGTTCATCCGCTTTCGACTTCGGGATACATCTTTCCGCGGAAGGTTCTTAAAGACGCCGGCATCGATCTGAGTCCTACCGATTATGACATCACTTACAGTCACGACGTCTCGACGAAACAAGTTAAAGATTCAGCGTATGACAGCGGTGGTCGTCTACAAGTCGCATTTGTTTCTGATGAAACAAGAAATGTCCTGAGTGACAACAACATACTCGCGATTCGAAGTGGTCCATTGACTACGAAGATCCTCCAGGACGTGTTGCTACTCACTCCCGATTTCGTTCAGCGCGAACCAACCGCAGCGGAGAGTGTTAAGAAACTGCTCCGATCTATTCAAGGGCGACAAACATTCAACTTGAGCGCGCCCGACGAATGGTGGAAAGAATACGAGGAGATCAAAAAGTGGGTTGGGGATTTAGGCGGCACGAATGTGCTGTTGTCCAACACCCTCACGATCGACCAGATCATCACGCGAATCAACAACTACAACCGTCATCACGCGAACGCACCAGCGCGCGTCGCGCTCGTTCTTTCAGGCGGCGGTGCGAAGTGCGCATACCAACTCGGAGCTGTGGAAGTTATCGAAGAGAGACTGAAGGCAGCGCAAAACGCGAATCCCTCACAAAAGCTCGGCATCGATTTGGTCGTGGGCACTTCAGGCGGTGCGATTAACGCGCTGACTATCGCGGCCGAAGTGACAAAGGACGCAGACCGGCGACCTAATCTCGTTTCCACCTGGCAGAGTTTTGGTCAATCCGAGATTTTGAAACCGTCGAACTTCGTACGCCGTTTGCTTGGCCTCGCGTTTGGATTAACGCTCTCGCTGTGTGTTCTGTGTGTGGTCTACACTTTCCGTTTGATCAGGTGGGCCAAACGTTCAGGCGTTAAGCAACCCCGGAATTCTGGGTCGCGCAGCCGGTTCGGCGTATGGAATAAAATCAGGAGACTAACCTGGGCGGAGCGAGTTGGCATAATACTACTCATTCTCTCACTCCTGTTTTATCTGGCCGGCCAAAGACGCATAACGCTTGCCAACGAGTTGCCTGCTGATGCGCTGCTGCGACAGCACGTGTTCGTTCATGTCGCGGAGTACAGCCGCCAATCTCTAAGGTGGGCCGCCCTCGCGCTGTTTATTTTTGGACTGTGTCTCTGCGTCGATGCAATCCTCGCTGCTCGCAAAGAAAGATACGCAAGTGTCAGGCAAGCAGTACGTCCGATCGTCCTCATGGCCACGATATTACTGTCAGTAATACTTCCGGTATTCGCGCTCTATCGAATCTTTTTCTCAGAAAAGTCGTTGTTTGTTTCGGAGGGCATCGTTGACAAGATGTCTGTCGAGATTCCACGACTGCTTGGAAGCAAAGTGACTTCCGGATCGCTTCCCGAAATCTCCAGAGACATAATCGAGCACCAATTGATCAAAAGAGATCTTGTGATCACGGGTTCGATGATTCAGACGTCGGCATCATCACCGCTGACTGACACCGATCTGTATTTCATCTACAGAGCCGGACCAGATCCGGCGCTGCCTCAAAAGTTGCAAAAGGACAATCGCTTTGTGTCGCTGCGAGATCCTGACAACGCGTCAATTCTGCTCGACGCGGTGATCGGTTCGGGATCGATCTTTCCAGCGTTCGAGCCGCGGCAGCTCAGCGGCGTCAAGCGAATCATGGATAAAGACATCAACAAAGACGTTGCGATCATCGATGGCGGCTTTGTTCACAACAGTCCGATTGAAGCTGCGGTTAAGTTAGACGCCACTCACATCATCGTCATCGAAGCCTCGCCTGCGAGTGTGCCCAAAGAGGAGATCAATCTGCTGAACAATTCGGTCGCTGCCTTCAATCATCTTTTCACTCAGGCCCAACTTCTCGACGCGAGATCGCGCCGCCAGGCTGAAATTTACACGCTTCAGCCTTCGAGTACGGCCGCAGACGGCGCTCCATTCCTGTGTACGTTGGATTTCGGAAAGAATTTTATCGACCGCGCGGTCAAGTGGGGCAACGATGACGCTGCTGATATTGCGAAGCCTCGCTTCGTGCGCCAGCCTCGTCCGTCAGGTCTCTAACGCGACAGTTCAACTACGGCCGCGTAAACACCTTCAACGACCATCGCCATTCGTTTGTAATCGAGTTTCTCAGCCGTGTCGTGTGCGGTGTGGTAATTACCGTTGCGATAGAATGCGGTGTCCGTAATCATCAATGCGCCGTATCCCGCATGCCAGTAGTTTAGCTGGTCGGAGAAATCAACACCCGGAACAAAGCTGGGCGTATTGATCGAGTAGACAGGCAGTGGCGACGCATTGCGCATCGCGGCTTTCGTGTGTCGAGCCAGCGACCAGTCACTAAGCCGTCCAACAACGCCGATATAGTTTCCAGTTGAAGGATAAAACGCACGCAAGATGCCGGCCGGAAATTGCTGGCTGTTGGGCGCGTCACTGAAGTAGCCAATCATCTCCAGACTAAACATCGCGCGCACGCGAATGTTCTGCTTGCGAAGCGACTCCGCATGGACCGAACTACCCATGCCGGTCGTGCGAAAATACGGCGGCTCTTCCAACGTGAATGCAACGAGTTCCACTCGCATCGGCGGTTGCTGACGGCCGAGCAATCGCGCGAGTTCGATCAATCCAGCGACACCGCTTGCGTTGTCGTCGGCGCCAGGCAATGGACCGGCAGTATCGTAGTGAGCGCCGATGACGATGCGCTCTGCTGAGTCTGGTCCAAATTGAGCAATCACATTTCGATACGATTTGCCGCTGACGCGATACGGTTGCTCCGAAACAGACGCTGTTGTTTGACTGAACTCATTCTTGATGTATTCCGCAACTCGATCGAGATTCTCGATGTGGCTTTCATCGCGCGGTGCCAGCTCGACTGACAGTTTACGAACGTGCGCCTCAAGTCGAGCCGGGTCGATCGTCCTCTGCGAGTTCGGTGTCGCGCGCGCCAACAGTGGCTGCGTCAGCCAAAACCACAACCCGATCAGCAACAGAATGAATATGAGTACAACAAGCAACATGAACTTGATGATGCGACGCCTTCGCTCGGCTTGTGATTGCCATTGTGCTTCGATTGAAAACTGCGCCACACCAGCAGTATACGCGATGGAAATCTCAGCGGTTCGCTATAATGGAGCTAATCATGCGCGGAGCGTACGAGGCGACATATCGTGAATGGCTGCGGGACCCGGAGGGGTTTTGGGCCAGGGCCGCGGAGTCGATTCATTGGTTTAAGAAATGGGACCAGGTGCTGGATGCGTCGCGCGCGCCTTTCTATCGTTGGTTCACTGGCGGCCTCGTCAACACCTGCTACAACCTGCTCGATGTACACGTCGAGAAGGGGCGAGCGGCACAAGTCGCTCTCATCTATGACAGTCCTGTCACGGAAGTTGTTAAGTCTTACACGTATCGTGAACTCTTAAACGAAGTCGCTTTGTTTGCGGGCGCACTCCGCGAACAAGGCGTAGAAAAACGGGACCGCGTCATCATTTACATGCCGATGGTGCCGGAGGCCGTGATCGCGATGCTGGCTTGCGCTCGCATTGGCGCGGTCCATTCTGTAGTTTTTGGAGGTTTTGCTGCTGACGAACTCGCCACTCGCATCAACGACGCGCGCCCGAGAGTAATCGTCTCCGCGTCGTGCGGCATTGAAGTGAACCGCGTGGTTCCATACAAGCCGATGCTTGATAAGGCAATCAACTCGGCACAACACAAGCCGAGGACGTGCATCATCCTTCAGCGCCCTCAAGTCGAGGCGGAACTCGTCGACGCCCGTGACATTACGTGGTCCGAAGCATTGGCCGAGGCGAAACCCGTCGATTGTGTCCCCGTAGCTGCCACTGATCCGCTGTACATCCTGTACACGTCGGGCACGACCGGTATTCCGAAAGGCGTCGTGCGCGACAACGCCGGACACCTCGTCGCGCTTAAGTGGAGCTTGAAAAACATCTACGGTGTCGAGCCGGGCGAAGTGTTTTGGGCGGCTTCGGATCTCGGTTGGGCCGTCGGTCACTCATACATCGTTTATGGACCACTCGCACACGGCAACACGACCATACTTTACGAAGGCAAGCCTGTCGGCACACCCGATCCCGGCGCATTCTGGCGGGTGATCTCGCAACACCAGGTCAGCGTGTTCTTCACCGCGCCCACCGCGTTTCGCGCGATCAAACGCGAAGACTACGCCGGCGAATACCTCAAGCGATACGACCTGACAAAATTCCGCACGCTGTTTCTTGCCGGTGAACGTTGTGATCCCGACACGTTGTCGTGGGCACACAAGCAACTCGGCGTCCCGGTTGTCGATCATTGGTGGCAAACCGAAACCGGTTGGCCCATCGGCGCGAATTGCGTCGGACTGGAAATGCTACCGATCAAACCAGGCTCGTGCGGCAAAGCAGTGCCCGGCTATGAAGTCGACGTGTTGAACGATGAAGGCGCACCGGTAGCTGAGAATCAGATCGGCAACATCGCGATCAAACTTCCGTTGCCGCCCGGATGTCTGCCGACACTTTGGAACAACGACGGGGCGTACCGCGAGTCGTATCTCGAATCGTATCCCGGTTATTACAAGACTTCCGACGCCGGCTTCAAAGACGAAGATGGTTATCTGTGGATCATGGGTCGCACGGACGACATCATCAACGTCGCCGGACATCGACTCTCGACTGGCGCCCTCGAAGAAGTGTTGGCAGCGCACACGGACGTCGCCGAATGCGCTGTCATCGGTGTTGCGGATGAGTTTAAAGTTGAAGTGCCGCTCGGGCTCGTCGTGATTAAACTCGGAGTGGAAAGAAC
>DATEWS010000551.1:0-6137 GCA_035257785.1 Pyrinomonadaceae bacterium | reverse complement strand
ACGAAGAGTCCGATACTGCTGTTTGTCGGTCCGCCGGGAGTTGGCAAGACGTCGCTTGGGCGATCGATTGCTCGAGCGCTGGGACGGCAGTTCGAACGAATGTCGCTGGGTGGCGTTCGTGATGAAGCGGAGTTGCGTGGTCACCGCCGCACGTACATCGGCGCTATGCCGGGTCGCATCATTCAATCGATTCGGCGCGCGGCAGTCAATAATCCCGTGCTGATGCTTGACGAGGTAGACAAACTCGGCAACGACTATCGCGGCGATCCGTCGGCAGCGTTGCTCGAGATTCTCGATCCACAACAAAACAATTCGTTCCGCGATCACTATCTCGATCTGCCGTTTGATCTGTCGAAGATCTTCTTTATCGCCACCGCGAATCAACTTGGTCCGATTCCGGCGCCGTTGCGCGACCGCATGGAGATCATTCCGCTGGCTGGTTACAGCGATCGCGAAAAACTCGAGATCTCGCGTCGTTATCTGATTCCGCGACAGACCACTGAGAACGGTTTGAATAACGCGCAGTTGAAGATTACTGACGATGCAGTTGAGTTGATCGCAGCACGCTACACACGCGAAGCGGGCGTGCGACAGATGGAAAGAACGATCGGCAGCATCGCTCGTAAAGTTGCGTTGAAGATCGCACAGGCGCAGGCTGAGAACGTCACCGTCACAGCGAACGAGTTGCGCGAGTATCTCGGACCACCACGGTTTTATCCGGAACAGGCACGTAAGGAGTTGCCGGCGGGCGTCGCGACAGGGATGGCCTGGACTGAGATGGGCGGCGAAGTGCTGTTCATCGAAGCGACACTGCTTCCCGGCGGACGCGGGCTAACGATCACGGGCCAACTCGGCGAGGTGATGCAGGAGTCCGCGCGTGCAGCGCAGTCTTACTTGTGGTCACACGCCGCGGAGTTTGGCATCGAGCCCGAGATCTTCAAGGAGTTTGGAGTTCACCTGCACGTCCCAGCCGGCGCGATTCCGAAAGATGGACCAAGCGCGGGCGTGACGATCACATCAGCACTTGCATCGCTGTACACAGGCCGGCGCGTTCGACCGGACACAGCGATGACTGGGGAGATCACGTTGTCAGGCCTGGTGTTTCCGATTGGCGGCGTGAAGGAAAAGGTATTGGCCGCGCACCGCGCCGGTATCAGGCGGATTATCCTGCCGAGCCGTAATGAAGCGGATGTGGACGATATTCCCGAGGACGTTCGCAACGATTTGCAACTCGTGTTCGTTTCGGGGATCGCGGAAGTAATCGATGCGGCGCTCGAGGTGCTGGTAGCTAACCCGCCACCCTCGCCCGCGGCCATCATCGAAGCCGGACGTGGACGTCAACCCGAACCCGAGCCATTGTCCGTTAAGAGTTAAGCCGCAGATAAACACAGAAAAACGCGGATCAGAATGAATAGTTCTGATCCGCGTTTCTGCGTTTATCCGCGGCCAACTACTTATGGCAGCGCTTCGATGTTGAAGAAGAACTTGAACGAGCCTGGGCTCTGCACTCCGAGAAGGAACTGCAAGTTAATGCTCTGTCCCGGAGCCAAAGGCGTAGGCAGCGTAATCGTTCCTGCACTCAAGCTGGTATTGAGCGCACCACCTATCGATTGAGCGGGCGGTTGTTCGACCGTCGTGCCAAACACCGTTACCGAACAAGGCGCCGTAGACGGCGTGCCCGTTGCCGCACACGTCGCTGAATCGTTAATGCCGTTGACCGTGATTGACAGGGAATCCAGTACTCTCAAGTCGGCGATAGTGCCCGGCGACGTGAAAGCACTGATATCAACAACACGGAAGCGCAACCGCGTGACGTTTGCACCCGTGTTGTTAACAAAGCGTCGTCTAATCGACATCGTCCCATTTGCGCCGTTGGTTACTGGCGTAAGATCGCGGACGCGGTTTGGCGACACGGCTGCCCCGATCGTTGTATCGAGGAACACCGCCGGGATCGACAGATTCAAGCGCGGAGCGCCTAGATTCTGAGGACCCGGAGATCCCAAACGCTGACCCGCAGGTGTAACCGTGCCCACCGTATCGGCGAAGATGAAGTCGTTGCTGTTAGAGTTCGAATCCATCACGAAGCCGCCGGTCGGACATGGACCAAAGATTGCCGGATTACCCTTCTTGCCACACTCATCACGGAAGTAACTGTATTGCAGAGTACTTCCACTCATCGGTGTCAGTGTGGATCCTTCGCGTAACAGGTCACAGGTTCCACCGGTATTGGTGCCGAAGCCGGCCGCATCCAGACGCGTCAGGGTCGAGAGGTTTACCAGCGACGTCGTGCTGAATATCGCGACGTTGCGGTCACTCTCAATATCCTGACTCAGCACCTGATCGCCAGCCGCTGCACTGGTTCCTCCATAATTAGCGAGGCTGTAGGCCAAGCCGGTGAACAGGTAATGTCCACGAGCCGGGATGACCGTGCCATTCGGAATGATCCCGATGAGAACCGGACCTGCGTCGCAGTCGGCGCCCATCTTGAACAAGCCGTAGCCGCCGGAGGCGTCGTTGACAGTGTGCGGCGTGTCAGTGTTGTTATAAATCTCAACAAATTCGTCGCCGGCGCCGGCTGGTCCACTCGTTCGCAATTCGCTGATCAGGATCGTGCCTGCCTGATTTGTGATGAGTATCGTTCCAGTGGCGCTGCCATCCGTAATCGTCAGGTTCACTGGATTCGATAGCATGACGAGGAACGTCTCGTTGGTTTCAGCCAACTGGTTATCTGACAGGACAGGCACTGAGATCGTCTTGAACTGTTCGCCTTGTGCGAAATTAATCGTACCTGACGTCGTCGTGTAATCCTGTCCCGCGGTCGCGTGGGTAAGTGAAGGCACCTCGTCCTGCGTGGTGAAATCAACCGACGCTCCACCCGCAGGTGCAGGCACACTCAGCGTGACAGTGAACACCATGTTGGCTGAACCAGATTGCGGTTCCGCGACTTGCGAATCCGCGATGCTGACGTTCGTAACTCCAACCTGGATGCTCACGGTATCAATATCGCTGAGCGGTCCACCTGAACCCGTGTTGCCGAGGTCGTTCGACGTGATCGTCATAACGGCACTACCGGTAAAGCCCAGCGACGGCGTAAACGTCATGCCGTTCAAAGCGGCGTTGACGTTCGTCAGCGTGCCGCGGAACGTCATGGTCGCGTCGGCGGTACCGTCACCCGCGCCCGTACCGTTGGCATCACTGAAGCTAAAGCTCAACCCACTCGTGCCGCTGAGCGTGAGCGTTCCATTCGTGGCTGTGAGCGTAACCTGAATGCTGTTCGATCCGGCGTCGACATCCGCAACTGAGATGGCATTGCCGGTGCCGGTCGAGAATGTCAGCGGCGTGTTTTGCGGCGTACCCTGCGAACCCGGGACGGTGTTAACCGGCGGATCGTTCACAGCATTGATCGTGATACCGCGCGTCGCCGAACCGGTGGTCGTACCGTCATCGACGGTGAAGGTCACCGTACGTGACGCGGTTGGATTGTCGCTGCTGTTCTGATAAGTCACTGAACGCAGCGCCGTCTGGTAGTTGGCCACCGAGGTCGTACCGGTAAGTGTCAGCACGCCTGTGCCGCTATTGTAATTACCGGTAATTCCAAGCTGGTTCGTGAACGCCAGCGTGTCCTGAGCGCTAACGAAACCGGCTGTAATCGCCACTGTTGCTCCTGTCAGGTTTGCGCTATCGAGGTCCGCGACAGTCAATCCCGCATCGATCGTCACGGCGCCCGCATTTTCCGTGTAACTGAGATTGCCGCCGGTTGTCGTCACGACTGGAGCATCGTTCTGAGCAGCGACGGTGATGTTGACTGTGTCTATATCAGTCAAGGCTCCACCGGTACCCGTGTTGCCCTGATCGTCTGAGATGATCTGGAGCGACGCCGCGCCCGTGAAGTCCGCCGTTGGATTGAATGACAGGCCGTTCAACGCTGTATTCACGCTTGCCAGCGTGCCGGTAAAGACCATCGTCGTGTCCGCGGTGCCGTCGCCGTTACTGAACGACAGTCCTGCGATTGAAGCGAGGGTTAACGTACCGTTTGTTCCCGTCAAGGTGATCTTGATCTGATTGGCGTTGAGATCTACATCAGCGACAGAAATCTGGTTTCCGTTGCCGCTCGAGAACACCTTGGCGGTGTCTTCGTTCGTGGACTGTGGACCAGGTACGGTGTTCACGGGCGAATCATTCACAGCAGTGATAGCGATGCCACGAGTCGCCGACCCGATGGTGAAGCCGTCAGTTACTGAGAACTGAATCGTTCGCGACGCGGTTGGGTTGTCGCTGCTGTTCGCATACGTCACGGTACGCAGCGCGGCCACGTAGTTAGCAACCGTCGTCGTACCGCTCAGTGTCAGCACGCCACTGCCGCTGTTGTAGTTACCACTGATACCCAACTGGTTCGTGAACGCAAGCGTGTCTTGCGTGCTGTCGAAGCCGGCGGTGATAGTTACCGTCGCGCCTGTCAGATCAGTACTGTCGCTGTCGGTCACTGTCAGACCCGGATCAATAGCTACGGCGCCGGCGTTCTCTGTGTAAGCGAGATTGCCTGCTGTCGCGGTCACGACCGGAGTTGCGTTGGGTGCGTTCACCGTAATTGTGAACGACTGCGCGCCTGACGTGTTCGAGTTGGGCGGCGTGTTGCTGCCGTTATCACTCAAAGTCACGCTGAAGGTCGCCGTGCCGTTCGTGCCGTTGGTAGCTGTGTAAGTCAGCGTGCCCGTGGTTGCATCGATCGCAGGTGCGGTCGAGAACGTCAGCGTGCCCGTTGATCCCGTCGGGCTAAGGTTGAAGGTCAATGTCTGACCAGTTTCGTTTGGTCCTGCGGAAATACTGGTCGCGAAGTTAAGCACGGTCTGCGGACCCGCATCCTGATTCACTGCCGGCGGATTTGCCGCAATCGTGAACGAAGGCGGATCGTTGATCGGGTTTATGGTAAAGCTGACCGTCGCCGTATCGGACTTGAAGTCCGGAGCGCCGTTGGTCGTGCCGTTGTCGGTAATTGTGTAGTCGAAGCTGGCCGAGCCGAAGAAGTTTGCGGCCGGCGTGAATTCGACGTTCGTGCCGTTGATCAGGACCGTGCCCCCGACTGGATTGTTCACGTTGGTAACGGTGATCGTCTGGCCGCTTTCGTTTGGACCAGGACTGTCGTTCGCGAGCAGAGTGGTAAAGGGAATGATGCGTGTGCCTGAGTCTTCGTCGATTGCTGTCAACGTATCGTTCACGGCGTCGGGAGCATCGTTCACTTCCGTCACCGTTACGACAAACGTGTCGGTCGCCGTTCGGCCATTGGTTGCCGTTACGGTCACCGTGATTGTTGCCGTTCCGTCTGTTGGCGTATTCGCATTGAGCGCCGGCGTGATATCCAGCGTTCGCGACGTGCCAGACCCGTTGATAAGGAGATTGCCGTCCGGAATCAGCGTCTGATTGCTGGAAGACGCAGTTACTGAAGCGATCAATGAACCGGTGCCGTCACCGATGTTGAAGGTGATCTGCGGGACCGCCGTGTCTTCGGCCGTTGTCTTGTCAGTGATGTCTTCAACAGTTGGATGCGCCTCATACGCGCCGATATCCACGGTTTGAGTAGCGTTCGGATCGGCCGAGTCAGCGACGCGCGGGAAGTTCAGCCCGCGCTGATCGACCGGCAAGGTTTCGGCAGTGTCTAAGTCACCGTCGAGATCGAAAGTGTCGGCCGGCAGGTTTGCGTTGTCACCCGCTTCGATTGCCGGACTGCCTGCCAACAACGCGTGTGTTTGGGTCGCGCCGCCGTTGTCGCTGAGTGGTCCAAGTTTCGCGTCCCCGCCGATCAGATTCGATGAGCTGGACGGATCGATTGTTCCGGTGACGTCGTCGGCTGCATCTGTCGCGCCGTCTTCGTTGAAGTTGCCGGAGACGATCGTGTTCTTCAGGGTGACGGTGCCCGCCTGCACCCGAATGCCGCCACCATCGCCAAGGCTGTTATTGTCGGAGTCGGCCTTGTTATTAGTGATCGTGGTGTTGATGAGCGTCAGGCTCGTGGCCGAGGCAGTGGTGCTGATCGCGCCACCATCGTTCGCGGCCGCGTTGCCGGTGAGAGTCGAATTGACGATGGTGAGTGCGCCGTTGTTAATAATCGCGCCGCCATCGTTAACCGAGCTGCCGCCACT
>DATEWS010000550.1:0-2755 GCA_035257785.1 Pyrinomonadaceae bacterium | reverse complement strand
ACTGATGCTTCGAGCGTTTTACCCGCCGCAGGTATTTCTTTGCGCGCGAGATAAACTCGAGCCAGCCGGACGACCGAGTCGGTATCGGCCGGGTTGAGATTGACTGCCGCAGTCAGCTCAGCTTCAGCTTGCTTTAACAGTCCCGCTTCAAAGAGTGCGGCGCCCAGCTCTCCGCGCGCGCTGGCGGCTTGAGCCGGCGTTCCGCTTTCACCAGCAAGCGCTACGGCGTAATCCTGGTAATAAGTCGCCGCTGCGGCATTATCTTTGAGCCGGAGCGAAATCACTGTAAGCGCACGCGCGATTTCGACGTCCGGCTTGAGCGCAAAAGCACGTTTGAACAACTCCGCAGAACCTCGCAGATCATCACCTGCGAATCGGATCTGTGCGAGATTGATGAGAGCGTTTGGTTGATCCGGATCGAGCTTGAGTGATTTTTCAAATTCGAGAGCGGCGAGATTCGATCGTCCGGTGCGCATCAGTATCGCTCCGTAATTGTTTCTCACGGATGCGCGATTAGGATCGAGTTTTACTGCCGCCGCAAAATGTCGCTCAGCATCCTTCAAATCACCGGCGCGGTCCGCAATGATCCCGAGGTACGTGTGGGCGGTGACTTCATCTTTTTTGACATTGAGCGCTTTCTCAAATGCGTCGCGCGCCGCAGTCGTATCACCACGGTCGAACGCGGCGAGCCCTTGATCGACATACTGCTTCGCTTGCTGAGCTCGCGCTGGAATACAGGCCACAAAAAGGCACATAAGGCACAAAAGAGTTTTCCGGATCTCGTAAAAGGTTGTACTCATTTGTGCCTTATGTGCCTTTTTGTGGCCATCCAGTTTAGAAGACGAACCTCCCGCCTACCTGGATCCGGCGCGGTTGGAAGATATCGGCGTTGCGTGCAGAAATGCCGAAGTTCACGTCGTCAACGTTGACGTTTGGTAATCCGAAGCGCCCGCGATTGAACAGGTTGAAGAATTCAAAACGTAATTCGAGGTACGACGTTTCGGTAACTTTAGTCTTCTTCATGAGACTGAAATCCTCCGTGAAGAAAGGCTGTGCTCGCAGACCGCCGTAGGTCGGCGCGGCGTTACCAAAGAATCGCGTCGGATCTGAATAATACGCAACGTACGCGGGATTAACGGTGGCTCCGCCATCGAGGGAGAAGGGAGGCGGAAAACGGAAATCCAGCGGGCGTGAAAAAGCGGCCGGATTGAGATAACGATAGTTCACACCACCCGCAGGAATGTCAGTATAGAACGACTGTCCCGTGACGTTTGGCCGCAAGTTGCCGAGATAACCGGTGAGCTGAAGGAAGTCTCGCTGTCCTCCGGCGATGAACGGCGTCAGTGCCGGGCCGCTTCGATAACGATGAATTCCGGTTACCTGGAAACCGCCAAAAACACGATCAACCAAACCACCTTGATTCAGGTAGCGCCTGCCCTTACCAAAAGGCAACTCGATGATGTAGTTGAACACAAGCGAGTGCGGTGGAATGTTCGGCGAAACGGATCGCAGTGGTCTGCGGTCAAACGGATTTTGGATCACTCCGTTGAGTGGAGAGTCGCCGAAGATGTCCTCGCCCGCGTCTGTGATCAACTTAGCAAACGTGTACGACAGTCCTGCCTGAATACCGTTCGAGAACCGCCGTGTCAGGTCAACTTTTCCTGCGTTATAAAAACTTTGCCCCTGACTTTCAAGACGATTGTTGATGATCCCATATTGCGGAAACGCTTTGAGCGATTGCGCAACTGTTTGCGCGAATGCTCCGCCTTGTGTACTGAATCCCGGATAGACCGCATCGGGAGTCGCAGCCAACGGAACCCCCACGCTCGCCGCAAACGCGCGCTCCGTCGGCGTCACGTCAGCCAGTCGCTTTTGCAACAACGGCAAGCCAAGCTTCAGTGCGTTGAGCGGAATCTTATTGATGGGATCGAAGTTTGAGCGCAGGCGTGTGCCTTTGCTGCCGATGTAACTGACCTGAATGGCGAACTGGTACGGCAACTGGCGTTGGATGTCGAGACTGTACTGCGCCGTGCGACCGGTCTTGAAATTCTTGTCGAAGAAATCCAGATCGGTGCGGTCGAGTTGGCCCACTGCCTGATCGTTCGGATTTGCCAGCGGCACGTTTGGATAATTCTCGAGTGTGATGAACGCATCCAGACCGCCATTGATGTTGACTGCGCCGGGACTGTATCCAAGCACGCCTGTGTTTCCGAAGTCGTTGTAGATAACCGGAGCGTAGTAGATCCCATAGCCACCACGAACGACGGTCCTGTCGTTGACCGAGTAAGCGAAGCCTACGCGTGGTCCAATATTAGTTCGATCTGGTGTCACAAGTCCGAAATGTTCAGCCTTTAGGCCGCCCTGTCCGATAGCTCCGACGATCGCCCCGCGTCGTCCGCCCGCCGCAGGATTCGCCGTGTCCGGATCAAAGCCGCGCAGGAAGCCGCGCGCTTCTTCGCGCGGACGGCCGTAGTCGTATCTGACACCAAGGTTCACGGTCAGTTTCGGCGTGACCTTGATGTCGTCCTGTGCGAAGAATGCATTCGAAAAGAATCGCAGCGCGGGATCGATCGTCTGGTTGCTGTTGAATGAAAACTCTGGCCGGCCCGAGATCAGACTTGCGATGGGCCAACCCTGGTTGAAGTCGTTTGTGTTAGCTGTCTGGTTGCTGCGGAAGTTGAAGTTGCCGCCGATGTCGAAGTGCGCGGCATTGTTCAATTGCTGTATCCGCACTTCGCCGCCAAACCTCATTGTG